>JAEUTS010000002.1 GCA_016787005.1 Bacteroidia bacterium | reverse complement strand
GCTACTTGTTCTTTCGAAGAACTGCCGTTCCCTGTAATGGATTGTTTTATTTTTTTTGGTGAATATTCAAAAACGGGGATGTTTTTATATAAAGCACCTGCAATAGCTACTCCTTGTGCTCTTCCAAGTTTTAACATTGATTGAATATTCTTGCCGAAAAACGGGGCTTCAATGGCCAGTTCGTCCGGTTTGTATCCGTCAATAAGCTGAAGTGTTCGTTCAAAAATTGTTTTCAGTTTAAGCGGATGGTCAGCGAGTTTATGCAGGTGTAGCACCCCGATTGTGATCAACTCCATTTTAGTCCCCTTGATGTGAATGATCCCGTAGCCCATAATCGTTGTGCCGGGGTCAATGCCAAGTATAACTCTGTCGGTATTCAAATGCTAAAAGTATAAAGTCTATGTTATGATAATAACTCTACTTCCACCCGGCCCTCGTCCCTCGCCCTTCGTCCCTTTTTTTGTAAGTTTACGAAAAGTAATATGGTTCAAAAATTACGTCAATACAAAGTTATAAGTCTTTTCATCAAGTTAGCTATTGTGTGCGGCTGCCTGTATTATATTTATCACAAAATTTTTAACCGCAGTGATTTTGCCGGAATCAGTAATGAGCTAAAAACAGCATTCGTCAGGATCAGTTTCTCTGATATTTTCTTATTGTTCATTTTCATGTTCTTCAATTGGTCGTTGGAGGCTGTAAAGTGGAGAATGATCATCCGTCACCTGGAGCCGCTTTCTTTTTTCAAGTCTCTTTCAGCAGTTTTAACAGGGGTGACCGTAAGCGTATTCACGCCCAACAGGGCAGGGGAGTTTGGCGGACGCATTTTTTTTCTTAAACAGGAAAATCGCTTGCAAGGTATTCTGCTGACATTCCTTGGGAACTCGGCGCAATTACTGGTTACAATTCTGACCGGCGCTTTGGCTTTGCTTTTTTACCTGTCGGGGTACACCGATATCAATGAACAGCAAAATCCGTATTTGTTTTTCACTTTGGTTATAATGGTTGTGCTGATGATTGTCGTCCTTCTCCTGGCCTATTTCAATGTTTCATTAATAGGTACATTAACCCGCAGAATTAAATTCCTTATTCGTTTTCAGAATTATATAGATACCCTGGATGAATATTCAGGCGTTGAATTGGCGAAGATCGTTTTATTGTCCTTATTGCGTTATATAATATTTACGGCACAGTTCTTTTTGCTCCTAAAGTTGTTCAATGTGAATATACATCTTAAAGAAGGGTTGATAATGATAGCCCTCACTTTTTTCGCGATAACTGCTGTTCCTACTATTACGGTAACAGAGCTCGGTATCAGGGGGTCAGCTGCGTTGGCGTTTATCGGGTTGTTATCCGGGAATAGCCTTGGCATTGTAACGGCTTCATTTGCTTTGTGGCTCATTAATATTGCTATTCCTGCAATTGTCGGTTCAGTGTTTGTATTTCGGTTAGATTTTTTAAAGAAGAATGTATGATGCAGGTTTTATTTTATAGTGTTGCGTTCATCTCACTCGTTTTCGGATCGGTCTACATCTTTGTTGTGTTAAAAGTATCAGCGGGTTGGAAAAAAATTCCTGTATTTGAACCAGTGAAACAACTGCCTTCAACTTCTGTAAGTGTAATTATAGCAGCGCGTAATGAAGAAAAGAATATTTTAAGATGCCTGGATAGCTTAGTAAAACAGGATTACCCCACAGATCTCTTTGAAATTATTGTAGTTGACGATCATTCGTTGGATAGTACGGCTTTATTGGTTCAGGTGGCCGGCGCGAAGAGCAGTAATGTAAAAATTAAATTATTTAAGGCAGCCGACCTCGGCTCATCGCCAGGGGGGAAGAAGAACGCGTTGAAGGTGGGTATTGCAAATTCATCAGGTAAACTTATTGTAGCTACAGATGCCGATTGCATAATGGGAAATAAATGGCTGTCAGCTATATCCGGGTTTTATGAGGAGCATCAGCCTAAAATGATTATTGGCCCTGTCGCTGCTTATGATGAAACTCCGGGTTTCGGATCGTTGCAAAGTATGGAGTTAATGGCCCTCATGGCATTTAGCGGAGTATTCTGTCAAAAGAACAAGCCTATTATGAGCAATGGAGCCAACCTGGCGTATGAACGAAGTGCATTTACAGAAGTCGCAGGGTTCGATGGAATCGACCATATAGCATCAGGCGACGATGTTTTGCTAATGGACAAATTTGTACAACAATTTCCTGGACAGGTTAAGTTTCTGCGGTCACAGGCAGCTATTGTACGCACAAAAGTGCAGCTGACCTTTGGCAGTTTTTTGCATCAGCGCATACGCTGGGCCTCAAAAGGCATGTCAAACATAAGCGCGATCTCAGCTATTGTGGCTGTACTAGTTGGTGGGATTAACATTGTGCTTTTTTTCAATTTACTTTTGTCGTTTTTTTACGGTAAATTTGCAGTTGTATTTTTGGCGATTTTAGTCTTAAAGTTTATTGCGGATCATGTATTGCTGAGTACAGTGTCGGTTTTTTTTAATAAGCAAATACACACAGTCAACATCCTGGTTTCGCAATTTTTTTATTCGTTCAGTGTTGTGTTAATATTACTTCTTGGAATACGAAAAAAATACGTTTGGAAAGATCGAATTGTATACGGAAAGTAGTTGAGTTTTCGAAAGAAAACGAAACGTACTTATACCCGAAAGGGCACAAGCCGTTAATGCCCGAGGGGGCGGTTTTCGTTTTCGAAAACCTGAGTTGGTTTGGTATAAAATCTGCTTGAAGGAGACTGATCGATGAGCAATATTCACAGAAGGAGAGGTTCGCATTCACTTACGTTTTACGCCTGGCAGCGGTTAAAGAAGAATAAACTCGCCTTGCTGGGCCTTTATTTGATCACCGCCAGTTTTCTGATCGCGGTCTTCGGATATCTTATTGTGCCCGATTCCACACCGGATGCGAATGATCAAAAGCTGGAATTATCTGTAAAACACCCGGGTTTTACCGTGAAAGAACTTCGTATCCGGAAAAACCAGGTTTCAAATAAAAAAGGTTTTTTTTCAAAAATGATCTTTGGCCGCGAGAATGATTTTAAGGAAGCGCCTTTTTATGATTTCGAATTTAATGGGAACGATATTATTTACGAGGAATACACAGGTCGCGAAAATAATAAGGGTGCTAAAATTAAATATAACATGGTAGATGTTATATATGCTGTTGATTTCAGTAAGCCTTTTATAGATAATGTAAAGGAAGGCTTTGTTGAGTTCTATGACATTGATTCGGCCCGGCAGATAAAGTTAAAAACTCATGAGATGAAATCCCAGATCATCCGTGAACATATAAAAACGCATGTTTATCTTTTAGGTACCGATCGTGTTGGACGCGATATGTTGAGCAGGCTGATTATCGGTACACGGATCTCGCTGGCTGTGGGATTTATATCCGTGATCCTTTCGATCCTTATCGGGGTGGTAATGGGTACCCTGAGCGGTTACTTCAGGGGCTGGATCGATAATGTGATTATGTGGATAATTAATGTTGTATGGTCCATCCCAACATTACTGTTGGTTATTGCTGTGACGCTCGCTTTAGGCAAAGGCTTTTGGCAGGTATTTATTGCTGTGGGTGTGACTATGTGGGTGGAGGTTGCGCGTGTAATACGTGGACAGGTGCTGAGCCTGCGCGAGAACGAATTTGTAGAGGCCGGTCGTGCGTTGGGCTTCAGTAATTTCCGTATCATAATGGGACACGTATTGCCTAATATTATAGGCCCCATAATTGTTTTATCAGCAGCAAATTTTGCCAATGCCATATTGATTGAAGCCGGCCTTAGTTTTCTCGGTATCGGGGCGCAGCCGCCAACTGCCTCCTGGGGAGGAATGATAAGCGCCCACAGAGGCTATATTATTGCTGATGCCGCCTACCTGGCCTTCCTGCCCGGTATAGCCATCATGCTCATGGTGCTTGCCTTTGTACTACTCGGCAATGGCCTGCGCGATGCCTTTGATACCAAAACGGTGGAAGAAGTTGCGGTGTAGGCTCTGAATGCAAAAAAAATCATTACATGAAACCAAAAAAAAGGATGACCGCTTCAAGCGGTCATCCTTTTTTAAAGTGCAAATATCCCTCTATCCGCTTTACGCGCAGAGAGAAGGAGAGAGGTCTTAAAACGGCAAATCATCACTCTGCGCATCAAGAGCCGGTATGGCCTTTGTGTCAGCTGCAGGAGCAGAAGAACTGTTTTGTTTAGCACCGGCTTCCAAACGCCATGCTTCAAGCGAGTTGAAATATTTCACTTCGTTCTGCGGGTTTTTCCACTCACGGCCGCGGATATTGAAAAACACCTTTATTTCATCGCCTTCTTTATAGCTGTCAAGTAATCCGCAGCGATCCTGTGTCAGTTGAAACTGGATGTGTTGGGGGTATTGTGAAGAATTGTCGGTGATAACAAATTCTCTTTTCTTGAATTTTTCTGATACCTGTACTTCGTTGTTTTTTACTTTTAAGATTCCTGTGATTTCCATGATATATAGTTTTTATTGTTACGAATTAATTATTGCGAAGCTAATAAAGTTTTCCATGCGTCACTTATATTACCCTTCTCCAAAAACTCTTTGGCCTTTACGTGCAACTCGTGTTCCAACTCCGCCTGCTTACCTGTAAATTTCTGAAAAATACCCGCAAGGACTGTTTTTTTGAACTCATTTATATCAACTGTTTCGGGTAGTTTTTCAACATTTCCCAATTGCCCCAGGTTATTACCCGTCAAAACCCTGCTGTATCGTATTTTTTCGGGTATCTGGTCAACACCTATACCTATTACTGACAATGGTTTGGGCACTTCAAAAATTGCAGGTCCCGAAGCGCGGCAATAATAGTTTCCGCCCATACGTGCCACAAGATCAATTTTTTGAGGATCGATATTTTTATTGGCATCCAATACATCTTCACTAATATGCATTAACACCACTTCGCAAATAATAAGGTTACCCGCTCCGCCTTCCTGTCCCAGTTCGATCACTTGTTTTACCTTACACTCCAGCTGAGCCGGAGATTCTTTTACCCGAAATGGTTTAACAAGCTGCGATGGAATAGGAGTGAGGCCTGCTTTAATAAATTCGTTAACGCCTTTTGGATATTCAATACTGCTTAATGACGCTTGCTGCACCAGGTTGAAATTCACAACATTTATTACCACTTCCGGTACTTCTTTTATATTGTCGAATGTGTTTTTTGTTGCACCCGTGCGGCCGCTGCGCGCAGGTGAAAAAACGGCGATGGGTGGTTTTGCGCTGAACACATTAAAAAAACTAAATGGACTTAAGTTAGGGTTTCCGTCTTTATCAATGGTGCTTGCAAAAGCAATGGGGCGGGGCGCAACAGCTCCAAGTAAGTAACTATGCAATACTGCTGTTTTAACTTCTTTCGGATCGATGATTAGCATATGGCAAAAATAACAATAAAAGGAGATGTCGGTTAAGCGCATGATATATCCAAAAAACAGTATATTTGCCTCCCTTAAATGAAATACTGTTGTTCTTTATTTTTTTATTCTGCGGGCGTGGCGAAATTGGCAGACGCACCAGACTTAGGATCTGGCGCCGCAAGGTATGTGGGTCCAGATGTTACGCCTATGGGCGTAAATCTGGATGCAGACTTCCGGCTTTTGGCCGGAACGTCAGCATTCGGATATTGAAGACAAATAAGTATTTAATATTGTGGTTTATTTTGTATATATTTTACGTTCATTAAAAAATGGTTCTTTTTACAAAGGTCAGACGAATAATCTTCAAAAACGATTAACAGAGCATAACAGTGGGAAGGAAAAATCAACAGCAAGATATGCTCCTTGGGAATTAGCTTGGGCTTGTTCGAAGACCTATAGAAGTGAAGCAGTAATACTTGAACGAAAACTTAAAAATATAACATCAAAAAGTAAAATAGAAGATTTTATCATGCGGCATAAAAATGAATTGATGTAAAATAATGCGGGCGTGGCGAAATTGGCAGACGCACCAGACTTAGGATCTGGCGCCGTAAGGTATGTGGGTTCGAGTCCCTCCGCCCGCACAAATGCCATCCACATCAGGCGGATGGCATTTTTTTTGAATAACGATCATGAAACTAACCATAATTGGCCCCGGACTTATCGGGGGATCACTCGCAAAGGATTTACGCGCGCGAGGTTTCGCTAAACATATTATTGGTGTAGATAACAATTCCGTTAATGCGAAGCAGGCAGTCGAATTAGGTATTGTTGATGAAGCACGGCCATTTGCTGAAGCTGTTAAGGCAGCGGACGTGGTATTGGTTTGTGTGCCTGTAGATGTAATTGAGAAAATATTACCTTCTGTATTGGACACAATAAATTCCAATGCTGTGGTTATTGACCTGGGTAGTACCAAGTCTGCGATTTGTAAAGCTGTAGAGAAGCATCCAAAGCGAAAACAATTTGTAGCCGCACACCCCATTGCAGGTACAGAGAACAGTGGCCCATCCGCTGCCATTAATAACCTGTTCGATAATAAAACATGTATTATTTGTGAACAGGATTTAAGTTCAAAAGAAGCATTAAGTGTAGCTCAAAAACTTTTCGGTGCATTGAAAATGAATCTCATCTATATGGAGGCCAATGAACATGATATCCATTTGGCTTACATCTCACATCTTCCGCATGTGATCTCATTCGCAATGGTAAATACCGTATTGGAAGCTGAAAAGGATTTTAAAAGTCTTTTTAACCTGGCAGGCAGCGGATTCGCATCACTTACGCGGCTCGCGAAAAGTTCACCTGATATGTGGACTCCCATATTCCGGCAGAATTCGGAAAATGTGATCAATTCAATAGATGCGTATATAAGTGAGTTGGAATTATTCAAGCAACTGGTTAAGAAGAAGGACTCCACTATGCTGCATCAAATGATGGAACGCAGCAATGAAGTAAGGAAAGTGTTGCCGGCGGATAAAAAATAAATCTCATTACTCAGTAAAAAATCTTAGAAAGAATTGTGTCATGCCGGACAGGCGGGCTCTCCTCCAAAAAACGGGATCGGAACGGCACAAATTTATCAGGCAAAAAAAATCCCGCCAGTTGGGGGGATTTTTTCTACTTCAGTTTTTTTAAATCTAGTAGCTTCTGCGTCGGAAAAATTTCTTTCCGGAATTCGCGGCTGGCCTATTGCCGCTGCCGCCTTTACTTATTGTTGGAGTGGAATGTGTACTTACAAGAGCAATATTCTTTTTAAGCAGTTTATTAATATCTCTCAGGTAATCCATTTCTTCTGAAGCGCAAAATGATAAAGCAGTTCCTGCTTCTCCCGCGCGGCCCGTCCTTCCGATGCGGTGAACATATGTTTCCGGAACTTCCGGAAGTTCGTAATTGATCACGTGCGTTAATTTATCTACATCAATACCCCTGGAGGCAATATCGGTTGCAACCAAAATACGTATGGTTCGGTTCTTAAAACCTATCAGCGCTTTCTGTCTCGCGTTCTGTGATTTGTTCCCGTGAATAGCTTCAGCCCTGATACCATTTTTGTTCAGGTCCTTCACCACTTTATCCGCCCCGTGTTTGGTGCGTGTAAATACAAGTGCATGATCTATTTCTTCATCTTTCAATACCTGTTGCAGTAAAGCTCTTTTATCAGCCTTCTCAACATAGTAAACAGCTTGTGTAACCATTTCAGCCGGTGCTGAAACAGCCGCAACCTCTACCTTAACCGGGTTCTGAAGCAAACTGTCCGCCAGTTTCCTGATTTCACCTGGTATTGTTGCCGATAAAAAAATGGTTTGTCGTTTGGCAGGGATCTTCGCAATGATCTTTTTAATATCATTTATAAAGCCCATGTCAAGCATGCGGTCAACTTCATCAAGGACAAAGAACTCAATATTATTGAGTTTCACATGTCCCTGGTGCATAAGGTCAAGCAGCCTGCCCGGGGTCGCGATAACAATATCAACACCTCTGCGTAAAGCGTTAGTCTGATTATGTTGCGATACACCTCCGAATATAACTGTGTGATTTATTGAAAGACCTTTGCCATAATCGGTAAAACTTTCATCGATCTGAATGGCCAGCTCACGCGTTGGAGCAAGTATAAGGGCTTTAATACCCTGTTTCTTTTCTTTCAAACTTCGTTCATGCAGCATTTGCAAAATCGGTAGCGCGAACGCCGCTGTTTTTCCTGTTCCCGTTTGCGCACAGCCAAATACATCATGTCCTTGCAGGATCTGAGGTATGGCTTTTTCTTGTATAGGTGTTGGATTTACATATCCCTTTGTTTTCAAAGCCTGGGAAATAGGCTCAATTAAATTTAAATTTTCAAACGTCATAAAATTGTTTTGTATTAAATATATGTTTTGAAGCCACTGAGAAACCGCTTTGGTTGCCAAGTGCTCTTTTTAGAATTTGTCTTAAAGGGGTGTAAATTTAACTGAGGTGTAATCGGACGGGTACAAAACAGCTATAGATACAGCTTCTACAGGCACAAAGGTACCACAATAAAGCGGATAACCTAATTCAATTTGAATTATCCGCTCTTATATAATCGGATATATACCCCGGAGCACTCATTATATAAGGCTTTTGAGGCCAATGAAAAAAGATCGGGTAAATACTTGCATTCCGATTTAATTGCCTACCTTTGCGGAAACAATTTAAAAATCAATATTATATCACAATGAAAAATGGAACTGTAAAGTTTTTTAATGAAACCAAAGGATTTGGATTCATAAAGGTACACGGATCAGAAGAAGAATTATTCGTTCACGTGTCAGGATTAAAAGATGAAATTCGTCAGAATGATGAAGTAGTTTTTGAAGTCCAGGAAGGTAAAAAAGGATTAAATGCTGTTAACGTAAGATTAGCATAATTATATTCATTTATAATTTACCTGAAAAGCCCTTGAGAAATCAGGGGCTTTTTCATTTCGTATAACATTGATCTACATTTGGTGAGGGAAAGGTGAAGTGAAATAAATTGCAAATAGTTGATTGTTAGCATTTTGAATCGCATAGTTATCTTTAAAATCCCCCATTATTTCGTATCTTTGCATTCCTTAAAATTACAAACAGCGCTTATGCCCTGTGGCTGTATAGTGCAGTTGGCATGAAAGCCTTTCAATAAATAGCAATTAAATAAATTATATAAAATGAACATTGTAAAAGAAAATGTTGATGAACTGAATGCGGTTCTTAAAGTGAAGGTTACTCCGGACGATTACAGATCAAAGGTTGATACAGCTATTAAAGAAGC
Organism: Bacteroidia bacterium; assembly: GCA_016787005.1. Lineage (GTDB taxonomy): Bacteria > Bacteroidota > Bacteroidia > JABDFU01 > JABDFU01 > JABDFU01. The sequence goes on along the minus strand of JAEUTS010000002.1, from coordinate 3,718 downwards.
TACCAAAAAGGCTGCAATGCCAGGCTTCAGGCCCGGAAAGGTTCCAACAGGTTTAGTTAAAAAAATGTATGGGAAATCCATTCTTGTTGATGAGATCAATAAGGTGTTGAATGATAATATTCATAAATATATTAGCGAAAATAAACTTGAGATACTCGGAAACCCCATGCCAAAGCCCGAAGCGGACAAGAGCATTGATTGGGATAACCAGCAGGAGTTCGAGTTTCTGTTCGATCTTGGCCTTGCCCCACAGATAAAAGTGGAGCTTTCCGGCAAAGACAAAGTCCCTTATTATACGATTAGGGTTGATGAAACGCAGGTAGATAAATATGTTGATGATATCAGCAAACGTTATGGTAAAATTGTACCACAGGACGTATCGGAAGCCAATGATATGTTGTTCGGCGACCTGGTTGAGCTTGATGCGAATAATGAAATCCTTGCGGGAGGTATTTTCCGCTCTTCATCCCTGTTTCTTGAGCGTTACAATAACAACGAAGCGGCAAAACCATTGATCGGACTTAAAAAGGACGACAAAGTGGTGGTTGATGTTGCTAAACTGACTGATAATATTGCGGACAGGGCCGCAATGTTAGGAATTGACAAAGATGTGGCTGAAAAGGTTACTTCTAAATTTCAATTCACCGTTAAAAATATTTCACGTCTTCAACCGTCTGAGTTAACAGAAGAGCTGTTTGAAAAAGTATATGGCAAAGACCAGGTGAAAACGGTTGATGAATTCCGTACACGGATAAAAGATGAATTGGTTCGCCTGTATGCGAACGAAAGTGAGCGGAAATTCTATACCGATGCAGTTGAGGCGGTCAAAAAGAAGGTAACAGTTAAATTGCCCGATGAATTTTTGAAACGCTGGCTGGTAGCCGCTAACGATAAGCCCGTAACATACGAGCAGGTGAGCGCTGAGTATGATCGCTATGCCGACACATTGAAATGGCAATTGATCGAGAATAAAATCATAAAAGACAATGAAATAAAAGTAAGCGTAGATGAGGCCACTGAACATGTTCGTAAACTTATCCGGGAGCAATACAAGCGCTACAACATGAAGGATATTGAAGAGAGCGAACTGGAGAATAGTGTAAAGCGTATCCTGGCAAATGAAGAGGAGAGTAAACGGATTTTCGAGCAGTTATACGGAAATAAAGTAATGGAACTTTTTAAAACTAAATTTTCACTTGATAAGAAGGAGATCTCTTTCGATGATTTTTCAAAATTGTAAAACATACTAAACCAAACAAACTATGTTCCCAAAAGACGAATTCAAAAAGTACGCTGTAAAGCATCTTGGCATCAGCAGTTCAACACTGCATAATTATATGTCCATTCACAACGATTACATATCGCCCACAGTTATTGAAGAGCGCCAGTTGAACGTGGCTTCAATGGATATCTTTTCGCGGTTAATGATGGATCGCATTATATTTATGGGGACAGGTATCAACGATTATGTTTCCAACATTATCATGGGCCAGCTTTTGTTCCTTGAATCAGTCGATTCAAAAAAAGATATTCAGATCTATGTTAACTCGCCGGGTGGTTCTGTGTATGCCGGTTTGGGTATTTATGATACTATGCAATACATTGCCCCGGATGTTGCCACGATATGCGTTGGTATGGCTGCATCAATGGGAGCTGTGTTAATGTGCGCTGGTAAGAAGGGTAAACGTACCAGCCTTAAACATTCGCGTGTAATGATTCACCAGCCCCTCGGAGGTGCCGAAGGACAAGCTTCCGATATTGAGATCACCGCTCGTGAAATTCAGAAATTGAAAAAGGAGCTGTACGAGATCATCGCGAAACATTCAGGACAGGATTTTGATAAAGTTTACAAAGATTCTGACCGTGACTATTGGATGACAGCCCAGGAAGCGAAAGACTATGGCATGATAGATGAAATATTGGAGCGTACAGGAAAGTAACATTTTTTGTCGCTAACAACTGACTACTGGCAACCAACAACTTTTTAACAAATGGCTGAACCCAAAGGAGGAGTAAAATGTTCGTTTTGTGAGCGCGAAAAGCAGGATACCACCGTGCTTATTGCCGGTAAGCGCGGGCATATCTGCGACCGTTGCATAGAGCAGGCCCTGCAGTTAGTTAAAGAAGAACTTAACGAACGCAGCAGCAGTTCATTATATAAAGCCATTAATTTATTAAAGCCGGCCGAAATAAAAAAGCATCTCGATGAGTATGTAATAGGGCAGGAGGATGCAAAAAAAGTGCTCTCGGTTTCGGTATATAACCATTATAAACGCGTTACTCAAAAGGCTGCCACACAGGAGGAGGACGTAGAGATCGAAAAGTCGAATGTTATTATGGTGGGGGAGACCGGTACCGGCAAAACCTTATTGGCCCGCACCATTGCCCGCATAATTAATGTCCCGTTTTGTATGGCTGATGCAACAGTTCTTACAGAGGCGGGTTATGTGGGTGAGGATGTGGAAAGTATTTTAACCCGTTTACTGCAGGCTGCCGATTATGATGTGGCTGCTGCCGAGCGTGGAATTGTTTTTATCGACGAGATCGATAAGATATCCCGCAAGAGTGATAATCCTTCTATTACACGCGATGTATCAGGCGAAGGTGTGCAGCAGGGTTTACTGAAGTTGCTGGAAGGTTCCTTTGTGAATGTGCCGCCGCAGGGAGGCCGAAAACATCCTGATCAGAAAATGATACAGGTAAATACCCGCAATATTTTATTTGTGTGCGGCGGGGCTTTTGAAGGGATCGATCGTAAAATAGCCAAACGTTTGCAGAGCCAGACACTTGGTTTCGGCGCTCAAAAAGGACTCGAGGACCTTGATAGAAATAATTATCTTCAGTATGTATCGCCGCAGGACCTGCGTAGTTTCGGACTTATACCCGAGTTAATAGGTCGCTTACCTGTTGTTACACATTTAAACTCGCTCGATCAGAAAACGCTGCGTAAGATATTGACAGAGCCTAAAAATTCGATCATAAAGCAGTACGTAAAACTGTTTGAACTGGATGGGGTAAAATTGACATTCGATAAAGCCGTATTCGATCTTATTGTGGAGAAAGCCCTTGAGTTTAAACTGGGAGCGCGCGGCCTGCGTTCCATCTGCGAGGCCATTATGATGGATGCCATGTTCGACGCCCCTTCGGAAAAAGAAACCAAAGACCTTCACATTACACTTGAGTACGCTAAAGCTAAAATGAAACGTTCCGCCATTAACAGGCTTAAGGTGGCGTAAGTTGTATACGGGTTCTTAGTCAATTTAAGAATTTTTCATCCGCAAAACCTGCCTGCCCCGCAGGTTCATATTCAAGCCCTTCGGGCACTATCATTAAGTTAATGACAATATTTACAAGCTATCTCAAGAATAATAATCATTGTGTGCCGGGTCAGTTTGAGCTCCGTCGAAACCTGTGCGAAAGCCTGCCAACTGACCAACCGAACAGTTTTTATTTTTAAATTCATTTTGAGATGGCTTCTGGTATAATAAGCCCGAAGGGCTTAAATATAAATAACCCCCGATGCAATCGGGGGTTATTTAACGGCAGGGTCTCCAACCCTGAAAGGGTTGAATCGTACTAATGCCAATCTATTCAACCCTTTCAGGGTTGAGAAATAGGAAGTTTATATTCTCCCGATTGCATCGGGAGTTATTCATATTCAAGCCCTTCGGGCTTATTTGCTTGCTTTTCCTTAACTAAATTACATTGGCATTTTTCG
>JAEUTS010000425.1 GCA_016787005.1 Bacteroidia bacterium | reverse complement strand
CCAGGCCGATTATTCTTCCGCCAATAATTATTATTTCCAATCATTGCGATTTTACGAAAGCCTTAATGATTCAGATCGTGTAACCAGGTTGCTCTTTCTTTTAGGTCAATCCAATAAATTTCAGAACAACTATCCAAAGGCTTTCGAATATTTATTCAGGTCAGTAACGTCCGCGAAGCAATTAAAGGATAAGGCGCAAGAGGCTGAATCGTATTTAATTATCGGAAATACACACATGCTTTCCAATAACCTTGATTCGGCTTTATTCTACCTTGATAAAGCACTTGAAATGCGTTTGAAGATCGATGAAGTAAAAAATGACCTGGGAGAAATTTATTACAACATGAGCAAGGTTTATTTCAAGAAGCATGACTATAAACAAGCGCTCGTTCTTGCCAACAAAGCGTTTGATTATTCCGATCTTCAGGAAGATACATACCAGCAGGCAGAATTATATGGTCATATTGGCGATTGCTATGCAATGATGAATGACAACAATACCGCGATTGATAATTACCTGAAGTCAATTAAGATTTCACGTATTTCCGGTTCAAAGAATATTACCAATCAGCAATACCTGAACCTTAGTAAAGTTTATGAGAAGACCGGGAAAGTTGAACTTGCGTTTGATTATTACAAAAAACATATAGCGCTTAAGGATAGTGTGTTCAATGACAGAAAGTCAAAGGAAAGTGAACGGGCCGAATTACAATATGTGTTCGACAAGCAGCAATTGACTCAAAAAGCCGAGCAGGAAAAGGCGGATGCTATTGCCGCTGAAAAACTGAATCAACAAAAACGTGTGACTAATATTTTTATCGCGGGGTTTATTCTCATTATATTTTTCTCGTTCTTTTTGTACAGGAGCTATTCGCAAAAGAAAAAGATCCTGGTGATCGTGAATTCGCAGAATATTGAATTAGAGGAACAAAAAGAGAGGGTGCATCTTCAAAAAGTTTTGTTGGAGGAAAAGAATAAGGAAATGACCGACAGTATTAATTATGCAAAAAGGATACAAAATTCTGTTTTACTTGAGCCCGCTGCTTTTGAAGGGAAATTTAAAGAAGCATTTTTGCTGTTTAAGCCTAAAGATATTGTAAGCGGTGATTTTTACTGGCTGGCCGAATACGATGATTTTATTTTCTACGCTACTGTTGATTGTACAGGACATGGAGTGCCCGGCGGATTTATGAGTATGCTTGGTAATTCATTCCTTAACCAGATCATTGTGGATAAGAAAATAACCGAACCGGGCGAAATACTTGATGTACTTCGTTTAAAGATCATTTTGGCGCTTCAACAAAAGGATGCCAAGGACGGGATGGACATGGTGCTTTGCCGGCTAAATAAAAAGAGCAATGAACTGGTGTACGCCGCGGCTAATAATCCTTTATGGTTGATGAGGAATAATGAACTGATCGAATATCCGGCCGACAAACAGCCGGTAGGATTAAGTGAAGGCAAAACTTTACAGTACAGGCAGCATGTCATCCCCCTTCTGGAAGGCGACAGGATATATACGTTTACAGACGGGTATGCCGATCAGTTTGGTGGTAAAAACGGGAAGAAATTCAAGAAAACAGCATTTAAAGAGCTGATAAAATCTATTTCTCAAAAATCAATGAGCGAGCAAAAGGAAATTGTAAATGAGACCATAGAAACCTGGCGGGCCGGGCACGAGCAGGTGGATGACATTACTGTTATTGGAGTTCGGGTATAAGCATACTGCTGCCACAAATTCAATTGATACCTTTTGTAATTTTTGTTTTCCGTTCACCCGTAGAAATAAAATAGAGTCCTTGCGGGAAAGATGTTAAGTCGATGTTTATTAATAATCTGTTTTTTATTTTATCGGTCAGTAATAATTGTCCGAATACATTGAAAATGTTCAGGTCTTCAGCTGTATGGTCGGGAGATAGCTCAATAGTTAAAGATGATGATGCGGGGTTGGGATATATTTTTAGGTCATTTTTAGAATAACTTCTATCCTCCGCATCAGTAAGAACAGGACAATAAGCTGATCTTAAGTTTGTCGGATCGCTGCATGGGTATAAATAGTTACTTTCAGGAAAAAGGACTGTGGGGTTATCAGATTGGACCAGGTTTTTAAGTCCGCCGGGCATGGTAATTTGTGCCAAACTGCCATTTCCAAGTGCAACATTTTTTCCGGCTGAGCTCCCATTGAAAGTATAGTCGCATAAAGCATCCAGTAATCTATAATAGGCATAATAGTCCAGCGCGTTAAATGCACCCGAGGTATTTGGCATTCCGTGGTCTGTATTGTAAGCATAGCCGGCGATTGTATCTGACTTTATGAGAATAAAGTCTTTCTCACTAACGGAAATATTAATGTTATTAAAAATATCAATTGCCATCCGATGATCATTAATAGCATCATCATTACAAATCTCTATTAAAAGTTTTGTGTCTGTTGGAAATGATTGCAACTCCGTTTGAGTAATGTTAAATGAATACCATTGGGCAAAAGCGTATATAAAGCGTCCGTTTTGTCCCCAATTATTCTGTTTAAAGCATTGGTATGAATTGCCAAAGGCTGCACCGCCGCCAAAGGAATAACCAAGGAATCCAACTCTTGTTGTGTCAATTATTGCTGTGTAATTTCTTGCAGCTAATCTAAATCCATTTAATAGGTTGTCATATCTGTTAGATATTGTTACTCCAATAGTTTGATAGGGAACAAAAACAATAGCGTACCCTTTTTTGGCAACAAAGTCAAGCATACCGGCGACACCTGCGGGATTGCTTCCCCCAAAGGCATGATTATAGAATATGGTCGGAACCTTTGTGCTTATATCGGATGGATGATAGACGTATATATATTTTCCTGAATAGGCAGGGTTTGGTAATGAATCAATGGCAACGGAA
>JAEUTS010000409.1 GCA_016787005.1 Bacteroidia bacterium | reverse complement strand
CCGGCGGCTTGTTCGTATGAAATAACTGAGCCAAGTCTGTTTAATTTTAATAATGGCAAAATAATAAGTCGTGTAACAATGAATGTGTTTATGCTTAGAAAGCTGTAGAATAAAAAAGTACGCATACCTGTATTAAAATGGGCAAAATATTCCATGAGGGTTATGCCGAGGTAAAACAGAAGCCCGCCTGCTATACAGTATAATAAACCGCGAAGCACCTGGTTTTTGTAGTACTTGCGGATGAACTCATCCAGTTTGGTAATTAATATGGTGTAATTGGTGCTCATGTGTTTTGCATCAACGAATAACGCATTTACGAATGCTAAAACTGAATGTTAAGTAGTTCGATTCGTAAATTCGTTTTTTATTCGCTATTGGTTGATATTTCATAACGTTAAGATGCCTGCTTTCATTGCTTTCCACAAAAACCGGGCCTTTAAACTATACTTAAAGATAGCGTAATAATTGGTTTTTTTACAAATGCTGTATCGCGATCTTCGTTTTATCGAAGTTTAGTAGTTTGAGGTAAAAAGCTTTGAATTCATCGAACTCTTTTTCAGAAACGATCTTCGTGTTAAATGCCTGTTGTTTTTCGATAGCTATACCATCGGTTGTTTTTTTGAATGCTGCTTTGTAGCTGCCATACTTGCTTTGATAATTGATGTTCTCCGGAAGTTTAAGCAAGCGGTAATTTTTCGGAAAATGCAACGTTATTTTCTGAATGGTTGGCTCAGTGTCGCTGAGCTTGTCAACATTTATGCGGTTGTGACGATGGTCTCCTGATATAGCTGCACTGCCTCGTACCGCGTTCATATAGGGAATGCGAAAAATAAAAAGATTGGCCACTTCATCCGAAAATTCAGTCGCCTTGAAATGAAAAGTGGCCTTCAATGGCTTTGAGATATCTTTCATGTTCCCGAAATGGTAGTCAAGCAGAGTAATGTCGGTAAATACTCCTTTGCCCGAATGCTCGGTGATGTAATTTTTTTGCTCCTGCTCCGAAATGGTCGAAAAGTATTCCCTGATACTTCCGCCGGCAATTCCGGGATAGGTGGCTTCTACTGCGAGATCAACGGTTTTGTCGCTGTTCAGCCTGGCATCAATGGAATATTCTATTTTGTTTTTCGATGGGTCCAGATCATCGCCCGGAAGCCGCGAAACTTCTTTTTCCCCGGCTTTTATAATAAGAGAAAAGGCATTGGCGTCATTTTCGGTCAAAACATAATAGGGGTAGTAATCGGTTGTCATATCGAGGTAACTGACATGCCCGCCGATAAGGTATTGAACAACCACATGGTCAAAGTAAAGTGAAGGCAGCATTTCCTGGTGGTTGTAAGAATTGGTTTTAACAAGAGCATAGTTTGCTTCAATACCAATGGCTTTAAGCATCACAATCATCAATGTGGCTACATCTTTGCAGTCGCCAATGCGCGACGATAGAGTAAGGCCGGGGTCCTTCGGTATATAACCTGATTGTAAGAACGGAACATACGAATACTTGATCTCTTTGGTGAGGTAATTATAAATGGCCTCCACTTTTTGCCCGTCGTTCATTCCAGGCCTGATAATACTGTCAAGGGCTTCTTTTACTTCGTAAGTCATTTCAAATTTGTCATAGGTGATCTGTGTATACCAATCAACCAGTTTGCTCCAGTCGGGTATAGAGCTGATCATAATACTGCTGTACAGATCATACAGGTCAAGTGTCGCATCTTCATTTTCCACTTTCGACATATTGTAATACTCCCATTTATAAAAGTCAAAACCATTGTTTGTGTATTTTTTCAGGGCGCTGTCGAGTTTATGGTACATATACCCCAGGTATTTTTTTTCGGGAACTGCTACTTCGAACTTGTGGTAATAAATAGGGGCCTCAAACGAAACATAGTGAATAAGCGACAACTCCTGGTCGAGTTCCGACTGCTGTTCCCATTCCTGCATACCATCTATTTGAATGATGTCGCCGGGTTCAAGATTCTTAATAACGACATAGCTGCCTTGTTTGTCAGGGCTTACTTCTGCCCCGTTTGGTTTTATCACCCTGAGTGTATTCAGTGCACCCAAAAAGCCAAAGTCGTATTCGGTCCAGCGCTTGGCTCCGCTTTCATTCATGATCTTTATCATCATTTGCTGATACACCTCTACATGGGCCATTGAATCATAAGCGAGGTCACGGGTATACAGCAATATTATTGCGTCTTCCTTAGTATATTTGTTTTTCCAGCCTTCATCAGCCAGTATATCGTCAAAGCTTTTAGTAGTGAACAGCCGCTTTAATTTTTTCTGACCCTCAATACGTGTGATCTTTGTGTCAATCCCATAGTTTTGACGCTGGTATTTTTTCGAAAGTTTGTACCACTTAAGAGCGATTGAATCTGATGCAAGTGGATTGTTTTTATTTTTGTCATTATATACATCGCCAATATACTCAAGTGTAAGGTTATTGTATGGTGCAATCGACAAAGCTTCCTGCAACTCCTTCAGAGCTTCCCTGTACTTTTTTTCCGATAAAAGGTACTGTGCCTTGTCCTGTCGGTATTCTATGTTATAAGGAAGGTATTTGATAAGCTCATCATATAGCTCGAGGACGCGTGACGGCTTCCCCTTGTTCTTGTAATAATAAATGGCGGTGGAGTAGTCAATTGTTGAAAACCGTGATTTTATTTTTCCCATAGTGATCCGGGTTCCTTTACTGCGTTCTTTTTCTGTGAGATCTTTCATGGGTTCGGTGTCCAGTTCAACATCAAGTGATTCCTTGTAAACCGGATAAGCTTTTTTCATTTCATTGATAAAATCTTCTTTCTGTTTTTGCATTCCCTTTTTATCGTAATATTTCATATATGCACTTATAACAGAATAGTTGGAAGGTGTAATGGCCTTCAGGCGATCTAATGCAAGGAGGTATTTTTGTTCTTCAGTGCCCAGATCAATGTCTCTGAATTTGGAATAAAGTAAACCGAAAATCGGTGTCTTTTCCTGGTTAATATCATTCAGCACCTGGTAAGCCTTTTCGGTTTTCCCATTTTCGGCATAAATTTTCGCGGTAATGTATTTTAGCAGTACCAGGTCCTTTTGATTGCGAAGCGCTTTTACAAAAAAAGGTTCGGCTTGCTTCGTAAGATTAGTCATAAAATAAGCTTTGCAAAGCGCGTAGTAATTGAACAGGTCATCGGGCGATTGGTCTATAAGTCCCTTAAAGTAGTTAATGGCAAAGTTGTTATATATAACGGGGTGGTATATGGCAGATGTGATCCTGGAAGGAGCTGCAGCTCCAATATTTAGCAAATTGCCATTTGTATCGGCTATCCTTAGTGAAAATGACGGGTCATTATTACTATCATCATTGATAAGGCTTATGTAATCACTCATCCAGCTGCTAAGGTTAAGGTCGGAGACGCCGGGCGAGTCGAAAAACGATAAGAAATCATAATGCCTTGTTTGCTGAGGTGGGGTTGAACATTTTACCAGGATGCGATGCGTCCCCGCGCTTATGTTGAGTTCAATGATCTCTCCATCCCATTGAAATCGGGTAATGTTTTTGTTCTCAAATACCAGGGAGTTATCTAACCATATTTTAATGGGTGAGGAGCTGCCTATACGAAGTTGTATGGTTTTGCTTTCAGGGACACTTATAAAGCTGTTGGCATAATAAGTGCCGCCATTGTAATTATTTGGTAAATGGCGCGAAAAATTGACCTTATCTGAAGGGTCATAATATTTGGGTTTCACCCATTTCAGTTCGAGATTTCTGTGGTTGGTATATATTTTAACGCTGTCATATGTGTCTGTCTCAACCGGATATTCTATACCAAAACCGCTTCCCGAAACATTTTTAAACGGACCGATAACCGACCATTGATAATCGCCCAATAGGGCATTGTATGCGCTTTTTGATTCGTTGAATTGTCGTTTTTCTTTTAATTCAGCGGCCTGAATGAGCTTGTAAAATAATTTGCTGCGTTCGCTGAAATCCTTTTGTTTAACAATAAGATCGGGGGGGCCGGAGTAAGCGTTCTTCAGGACACTAAAAACGTGTTCGTTCGGAAAATTGCGGATCAGGCTGTTGGCGTATTTTCTGTATGCAATTTTATCCTGCTCAATATCGCTCAGGTAGATGAGTCCTTTAATAGCATCAGCGTTCAGGCTATCTTTTTGCAGATCGGCTGTAAATGACCTCCTGGCAGCTTTATTATCATTTGCTTTAATGTAGTCCCAGCCTGTTTGAGCATGGCTGAATATGGCCATAAGCATAAAAAAAATTAAATAGGAGAGATGCTTGTATAATGAGAACTTCATAATAAGGGCAATACTTAACTGGGTTCGGCCTTTTCCAGCTCCATGTTACATACAGGGCATTGACCGGGCTTGCTGAATGTTTCAGAGGTACATTTCATAGGGCATAGATACGATTCTTTTACCTGTTCATGCTTATTCTCTTTTGTGCCTTTCTCAGAACATCCTATAAATGGAACAATAATTGTAAAGGCAATCAGAAATAAAACCGATTTATTTAATAAATGTGGCATTTTAAATGCATAAATTAGCAAATACAAGATACGAACAAAAAAGTATTTTAGCTTATGGGTGGTAAAATAATAGCTGGGTGTTGCGGTATTCATTTTTTATGAATAATATTGTTGTAAACAGTTTCGTGTGAGGAGATTTATCACAGGTTTAATATTAGCGACTTTATTTTGGGGTGTGCAGCCTTGTTTTGGGCAAAAGTCAAACAAGCCGGAATACTTCAATTCAGGCCGTGAGCCTTTAAATGAGCGCGATAATAATTTTGGCGGCGGTGGAAAACGAAAGCTGTTTTCCAGAAAACAGGGATTCGATCACAAGAAAAAGACGCAGCACTTTACCAATAGCAAGAAGAAGAAGCGCACCGCATTCCAGAAGAAAAAATACACCGGAAAGAAGGGATTGTTTGGACGTAAAAAATCTTCAGGATGGGGGGGTAAGGCATTCAGGAAAAATTCCAAAGAAGACAAACGATTATTCAAGGCTCCAAAAAATAAATCGAAAGACAGAAAGAAGCGCATATTAAAGAAGCATTAAGAACGCAGTCTTCTTCCTGATCATCACACTCTAAATTATTTTCCGGAGTAAAAGCAGCGGTAATTAACAGCCAGGTTTTATTTTGTTGAAAACTAAACGTAACCTCGTCTGTTGAGATTTCGTTATAATGTTGTAAACTTATACTTACGAAAACGAAAAAATTATGAAACGGACAGATATTTTAACTTACGGTGAGCAACCCTGCAAATTCAGGTTAAGATCGGGTAAAGAAGTTTTCGGGGTTATTTGGGAAACAATGAAGCAGGATACGGTTGTACACTATTTCGCAAGCGCGGTTGAGCGGATGCGTTACAAAAAAGCGGAAGCTAATAATGATGTTGAAACCTGTAAAAACCTCATCACAGAGGTGAATATTGATGAAATAGTAAGTGCCGAACCTTTAAACTGATAACTCTTTTTAAGGATTCGGATATTTAAATAAGCACGCAGGCTGTCAGTTACTTTACGGGGATTGGCAGCCTGTTTTTTTGTCTTCTAATAACCGGCCTGCCGGCAGCTACCGTGTGGACACATCTTTTTCAATTTTAAAATCCCGAAGGGGTGTCATTATTGTAGAAAGATACAGCGAGCACCATCAGAAACCCGAAGGGTTGACATTATTTTATGTCACCCCTGCCTACCGATCAGGCAGGCTTTCAGGGTTCGATTTATTTTCTTATAAATTTATTCTACAATAATATCACACCTTCGGTGTTTTTTTGGTCAAAATCAACACATTCAATTAAAAAGCATACGTATTTGTGTCCACACAGTAGCTACCGGCAGACAGGCCCCCAATTGGTGCCATTTTCCGAGAAAACGTTGTCAGTGCAAGTTTGCCGGGAACTTGAAAGTATAATATTTTTTACCCACCTTTGGCCCCTCTTAAACAAAAGGCAGGTGGTGACCGGGCATCAATTCATACTCAGCAGAATGATTTACTCCGTATTTATAAAGAGAGGCCTCCTGTTCGCATTATTCTCGCTGGTTTTCGTTACGGCCTGTAAAACGTCTCAAAAGACAGGCACTTCAAAAGACAATATTGTTAAACTGGATACACTGGTTGTCGGATCCGAAAAAGAAAAGCCGGTTTATCATGGTTCTGAAACGCGAATCAATGATATTATTCATACAAAACTGGAGGTGAAATTCGATTGGGCAAAAACGTATATGTATGGTAAAGCGACAATAACAGCCCGCCCATATTTTTATCCAACCAGTGTAATCGATCTCGATGCACGTGGTATGGATATTAATGAAGTTGCCTTGCTCAAGGGCGCAGATAAAACAAAACTCAATTATACTTATAAGGAAGATGTGCTCCATATTCAACTCAATAAGGAGTACACCCGCAACGATACATTCGGACTATACATTGACTATACGTCTAAGCCCAATGAATTGAAGGTAAAGGGCGGAAGTGAAGCTATAAAAGATGATAAGGGTTTGTATTTCATCAACCCTGACGGAAAAGAAAAGGATAAACCTCAACAGATTTGGACCCAGGGAGAAACGCAATCCAACTCGGTTTGGTTTCCCTGCATCGACAAGCCTAACGAAAAAATGACGGATGAGATATTCATTACAGTAGATAAAAAATTCACTACACTTTCCAACGGTGAATTAACTGATCAGAAGGATAATGCCGATGGTACACGAACCTATCATTGGAAAATGGACCTGCCGCATTCAACTTACCTCGTAATGATGGCCATAGGGGAGTTTTCAATAGTGAAGGATAAATGGCGTAATAAGGAAGTGAATTATTATATGGAAAAGGACTATGAGCCTTACGCGAAAAACATTTTTGGGAATACACCGGAGATGATCGAAACATTTTCAAATAAGCTTGGTGTGCCTTTTGTTTGGAATAAATACGCGCAGATCATTGTGCGTGATTATGTTTCAGGCGCTATGGAAAACACAACAGCCACTTTACACGGAGATTTTTTGAATCAAACCGACCGCGAAATGCTTGACCACGATTATGAAGACGTAATTTCGCATGAGCTTTTTCATCAATGGTTCGGCGACCTGGTAACCTGCGAGTCCTGGTCGAACCTGCCGGTAAATGAATCATTCGCTGATTACGGAGAATATATCTGGAGGGAAAATAAATATGGCCGTGACGCGGCGGACGCGCATCACCGTGAAACGCTCGATAAATACCTTAAAGAATCAAGGCGCAAACAGGTAAGTATTGTGAGGTATTATTATGAGAACCGTGAAGATGTGTTCGACGCGCACACGTACGAAAAAGGAGGATGTGTTCTGCACATGCTTCGCAAATACACAGGCGATGAGGCTTTTTACGCCTCACTCAAACTATACCTGGAAAATAATAAGTTTGGTTCCGCTGAAATGGCGAACCTTCGCCTCGCTTTTGAAAAAATTACGGGAGAAGATCTGAACTGGTTCTTCAATCAATGGTTTTTTTCAGCAGGTCATCCGGACCTGGAGATCAGCCATCACTATAGTGATGCAAAACAAAAATATACTGTGACTATTGAGCAGAAACAAGACCTGAAAACAAGCTCGCTTTATAAATTACCCATCGATGTTGATATTTATAGTGGAGGTAAAGTTGAGCGTAAACGCGTTGTTGTAGAAAAACAAAAACAGGAAATCGAATTTGATCTGCCGGTTAAACCTGAACTGGTAAATGTTGATGCCGAAAAAATGCTGGTCTGCGTTAAAACCGAAACAGGAAAAACCCCGCAGGAACTCGCTTTTCAGTACCATCACGCGCCGCTTTATGAGGACAGGACAGAGGCGTTGTTTAATCTTGTGAAGACACCTCAGGAGCCTCAATATATGGAATGTATTTTAAGCGCGCTCGATGATAACTATTGGGAGATACGCTTGCTGGCTATATCTGGATTGAGCGAAATATTAAAGGGCAATGAAACGGTGATAAAGGAGAAGCTGATGCGGATAGCGGTAAAAGATTCAAAGTCATTGGTGCGTGCTGAGGCCATTACATTTTTATCGCAAAACTTTAAGGATAAGGATTTGATGTCTTTATACAAAAACGCCGTTAATGACAGGTCCTATGCGGTTATCAGCGAGGCCTTATCAGCAATTGATAAGCTCGACAGCACTCAATCAATGGCAATAGCGAAAACACTTGAAAGTGAGAAGAATGAACAAATCCTTACTTCGGTAATGGATATTTACGCACGCAATGGCTCTGACGAGAACAATGATTTTTTTATTAAAAGTGCCGATCGCTTTAAAGGCTATTGGAAAATAAGTTACGCGTCCATGTATGGCGATTTCCTGAAACGTTGCAGCGATGAGTCGGTTAATAAAGCCCTGCCCGTATTTGAATCTATAGCAAAGGACGGGAACCAGTTTGTGAAATTTTATGGCCGGCGCGCGCTGAAGGACCTGGTGAGCATGTACGGGGAAAAGGAAACAAAATTAAATGCGAAGTTGAAGGACACGAAACCGGCCGACCCATCCGGTATCAAAGCCGAGATAACAAAAGTACAGGCACAGAAGAAAAAGATAAGCGACCTGCTGGATTCGCTGCCTGAAAAGTAAAGCTTATTTCAAGGCCTCAAAGCTAAATCCCTTTAAACTCAATTGTTCTATTGCTTTCGGAAGTGTGTATTCGAGATTGCGCTGTGCCTTTAAACTATCGTGAAACACAATTATTGAACCTTCGCGGGAGTAACGCATTACATTCGACAAGCATTTTTCGGGTGAAACAGATCGGTCAAAATCATAGCTTAAAACATCCCACATAATAATTGATGAGGGAAAGGAGACAAGGGACGAGGGGCGAGGGTTGGAATAGATAATTTTTTTTATCTGTGTTCTTGTTATTTTTCCGTAAGGAGGACGGAATAAATTCGATAGTACTAATGCTGAGCACTTTTCAATGTTGCTGAAGTATTCGCTATCTCTGGTTTTCCAGCCGTTGAGATGATTGTAGGTGTGATTACCGACACTGTGGCCTTCATCTGTAATTTGTTTATACAGACCGGTGTTTTTTTCTACATTCTGGCCGATGCAAAAAAAAGTGGCCTTTGCATTGTGCTTTTTTAAAATGTCCAATACCCGGGGTGTAACTTCGGGGACCGGGCCATCGTCAAACGTAAGGTAAATTTTTTTTTCTGCAGTCGGTATCCGCCAAATGAGACTGCTGAATAGTTTACGTACTGCATATGGAGGCCTTACAAGCTGCATAATAAATGAAGCGTCTTAATCCGTAAAGTAATCAATTTAACCCTCCCCCCATCTGGGGAGAGCAGCCTCATTCATTTGGTTGCTCCTGCATTTGCGGTTGCTGCTGTTGTTCTTCTTTTCCGAATAAGCCCGAGAACATGTTATAACGCTTTTCAAAATCTTTGGCAAGCGCATCCTGTTTGTGTTGTTTGGCCATATAAACCAAACGGCTCATGATCTCCTGAGCCTGCCGTATTTCGCGGCCATACGCGGCTGCGCCGGTACTACCCAGTGAAATGTAATAATTCATATCGGCTTCAAAAACATCGAACAGGCGTTTGGCAAGCGCATTTGCTTTATCAATTGCGTCTAATTGGTAATAGGACAAAGCAAGTGCGTAAACGGTAGCATCATACGGCACATTTTCGGCAGGCATTACTTCGAGACACTTGTCGACAACCTTCAACGCTTTGTCTTTTTTGCCTTCGTTAATGAGAGCTGAAGCCAATGTCCCCATTTGAATACGCAGATTGGTACACATGCGTGAAATGTTTTCATCCAGGTAATTACCTTTTATATCCATGCCACCCCAGCTGAATTTCATCATGTTGTCATACATGATATCTGTCGCAACACGTGTGCCGCTTATTTGCTGTTCCTGCGGAAGGGCCTTTATCGGAACAAGGCGGTAAGCGAGTCCTTCCAGCTGGAAGTAGTCCTGCAGGTTAAGGTAGCTTTCAGGGCCGGTTGTAACGGCAAAATAAATCGGACGTTCCCAGTTATTTGTCGCAAGGAGGTCAAGCACCATCAGGTCGTTTTTCAATACATAGCTTTTATCCAATTCCCACTTGATCGATTTTTCAATGCGGTTGGCGAGTTGAGGAGCCACCGTACCGTTCTTCAGTACTTTGGCCGAATCAACAGGAATGCTCATTTTTTTGGTCGGAAAATAATTGATGAATTTTCCGTTTTGTGTTTGCAACTGATCTTGCTGGTCGTTACTGGATACAAACTCAATTATTTTACGAATAGGGATATATCCTGCGATTTCTTTACGTTCATAACATTGCACAAAATCGCGGGTACCCTGCCTATACTTGTCTTCAGTTAATGAAAGCGGAACGGGATCTGAGTTATATGCTTTACGCTTCATCTGGTTAATATACCAATCAGTATTCAGGAGGCTGAGGTTACACACGCGCACATCAGTACGGTAGCCTTCTACTTCCTGTACGTACCAGAGAGGGAATGTGTCATTATCGCCATTGGTAAATAAAATAGCGTTTGGCGCGCAGGAGTCGAGGTAGTCTTTTGCAAAATCCCGTGCTGTGTAACGCTGCGAGCGGTCGTGATCGTCCCATCCCTCTTTTGCCATAAGTGTGGGAACCGCCAGCACACATATTGCTGTCGCCATAACAGCACTTGTTTTCTGGGCCATTTTTTTGCTCAATGCGTCAAAGATCGCGAGTACGCCAATGCCGATCCAGATAGCGAATGCGTAGAACGAGCCTGCATACGCGTAATCACGCTCACGCGGTTGGTAAGGATATTGGTTAAGATAAACAACAATACAAAGTCCCGTGAACAGGAACAGCAGTAATACAACAAAGGCATCTTTATTATAACGGTTAAAATGGAAATACATTCCGATCACTCCCAATAATAAA
>JAEUTS010000340.1 GCA_016787005.1 Bacteroidia bacterium | reverse complement strand
TGATCCTCGATAAGTTTCATGGCAGGACAGCCTGAATAAGTAGGTGTAATAGTTACAATACATCCATTGGCTGTTAATTCAACATCACGAAGGATTCCCAGCTCTTTTATGTTAATGACAGGTATCTCCGGATCCGGGATTTCGGAAAGAAGGTTTAACACCTCTGCTTTTGTATGTGTTCCGGGTATCATTTTTTTTTAAGACCTGTCAGTTTCCGGGGTATGCCCATTTGAAGCCTATAAATGACCTGACAGATGAGAGTAATCACCATTTGGCATCGGGAAATGTACGGGGTAAGTATTGCATTTCGGCCAATAAATAACCGAGGTGTTCGGTATGCTTTCCTTCCCGGCTGCCTCGCTGCATATAGGTTGGGGCTGGCATTTGCAGGGTAGCCTTTTTAAATAGTTCAGCTACGTGATCATTCCATTTTTGCTTTACCTGGCCCGGATCTGCAGCAATTCCTTCCTTAATAAGCAGTGCGTCAACTTCATCCATATCAAACAAATCGCCGGTAAACATCCATAAATCGTTAATCGCATTTTGAATACGCTCATGACTTTCGGCAGTTCCATCACCTAACCGCAATACCCATTGAGAGCTATGACGAAGGTGATAGGTTATTTCCTTGAATGATTTTTGGGCTAACGCAGCCAGGGTTTCATCTTTGCTCTCCTGCAAAGCCTGGTAATAATAATATTGAAATGTGTCAAATAAAAACTGACGGGCTATTGTTTTAGCGTAATCCCCATTGGGCTGCTCAACCAACAAAACATTTTTAAATTCTCTTTCGCTGCGATGGTATGCCAGATCATCTTCCGTTCTGCCTTTTCCTTCGACCTTTGCTGCATATTGCAGTAACGCCGTGGCATGTCCCACAAAATCAAGAGATATGTTTGTTAAAGCAATATCCTCCTCCAGAATCGGTCCGTGTCCGCACCATTCACCCAAACGCTGGCCAAGAATTAAACTACTGTCAGCAAGCCTTAAACAATATTCAAAAAGTGCTTTATGTATTTCCATTTTTTCTCTGGTTTCAGATCCATGGATTCAGGTTTAACCAACCTGAAGACATGAAACTTTAAACTTATACTACTACAAATACTTTACCCCATCCGGAACTTTGTAAAAAGTGGGATGACGATATACCTTATCATTGGCTGGTTCAAAAAACGAACCAATATCTTCAGGACTTGAGGCTCTTATATTTTTAGCTTCAACCACCCAAATACTTATACCCTCATTTCTCCTGGTATAAACATCACGGGCATTTTGAATGGCTAACTCGGCATCAGGTGCATGCAAACTGCCTACATGTTTATGTGGAATTCCGGGATTAGCCTGAATAAAAATCTCCCAAAGGGGCCATTGAGTGTCTTTTTTCTCCATTTTTTATTTTTGTGAATTAACCTGTACTGAATTACTACCTCTCAAATTAAATATTCTCAATTGCCTCTATGCTGCCAACGTTTCTTTTTCAGTATGTTTCATTGCATAAGCTTCCGCTGCTTCACGAACCCACTTGCCGTCCTTATCTGCGTCAACACGGGCTTTTAAACGTGCTTTATTGCATGGGCCATTCCCCTTCACTACGTTAAAAAATTCTTCCCAATTAATAGGACCATGTTCATAATGCCCGGTTTCTTTATTGAATTTCAGCAATGGATCAGGAAAAGTTAGTCCTATATGGTCTCCCTGGGGAACTGTCCTGTCGATGAACCGCTGACGAATACTGTCATTGCTCTCCATTTTAACTTTCCAACTCATTAGCTCGGCACTATTAGGCGAGTTATCATCACTTGGTCCCAACATCATTATGGCAGGCCACCACCAACGGTTAAGCGCATCCTGGGCCATTGCCTTCTGCTCGGGAGTACCAAATGCCAGTGAACACATGATCTCATATCCTTGTCGATTATGAAAACTTTCTTCCTTGCATATACGAACCATAGCACGTGAATAAGGGCCATAAGATCCTTTTGCCAAAGCTGTTTGATTCATAATAGCTGCCCCATCAACCAGCCAGCCAATTGCGCCAATATCAGCCCAGGTAAGAGTAGGGTAATTGAATATGCTTGAGTATTTTGCTTTTCCTGTATGCAGCTGCTCCAGCATTTCAGTGCGATCAATACCTAAGGTTTCAGCCGCACTGTAAAGGTACATACCATGTCCTGCTTCATCCTGCACTTTTGCAAGCAATATTGCCTTACGGCGCAGACTGGGAGCACGCGTGATCCAGTTGCCTTCAGGCAGCATTCCTACAATTTCGGAATGGGCATGCTGTGACATCATCCGTATCAATTGTTTCCGGTAATGTTCGGGCATCCAATCTTTGGGTTCAATCTTAACTCCTTTATCAATTTTAGCCTGAAACTCCGCCAGCAGTTTTTTTTCGTCCTTTACCATATTTCAAAATAATTGTTTTTCCTTTGTTACAAATCTACAAAACACAGACCTATATGTCAAAAAACATGGCATTAAAACAAAAAAGGTCGCCCGAATAGCCGGGCGACCTTCAATCAAATGATATTATAGCTATAAATCATTCCAAAAGCAGCTTTTGTGCAAACAGCCGGTCATCTATCATAAGTCTGACGAAGTAAACACCTGAACTCATTGCATTTCTGCTAATAGGAAATTTATAATTTCCTTCGGCTAATTGTTGCCCATTAACCAGGTCGAGTACCTCATTCCCTAAAATATCAAACAGTTTAACTGATACTTTAGAATTATTTATAAGATTAAACTCAACTATTGACCTGTCCTGAGTAGGGTTAGGATAAATGTGAAAATCCAAATTGTCGGATAATTCATCGTTAATGCCTGTTAATGTAGATCCGGTAATATTTATATCATCAATGTAAATATTATTACCGTCTGCATTAATAAACTGAAATTTGATCCGGACATTACTACTGGAACCTACATTAAGATTAGTTACAGAATCATTCCTCCATTGAGTGGTTGAGGTAGGAGTAAAAGCTGTAGCCTGAGGAGGCACACTTTTCATGTTATTTCCGGATTCAGTTTTCTTAACAATCCACGAAACACCGCAATTGGTGGAAATATTTATCTTAAGCTGATCATTACTGCTGGCGTCTTTTTGAGCGTAGGCAATTTTGAAATACATCTTAGGGTTGCCCAACTTGGTACAATCAATTGTTGGACCCATTAATTCTTCTATCTGCGCTGTATCATTACTAAAATTATTTACCATAACACAGGAAGTTCCGCTGTATTTCGCAGCCGTAGTAGTTTGCCATTTATAAATCTTATTATCAGGGTTTGAAACCATCCAATTGGCATTTGGAACAGCTCCACCGGATTCAAAGCCCTCAGTAAAAGGCACAGCAGTCATAGCTGTGGTAGAATATACAGTTATTAAATTCGTTTTGGTAACTGAAGGAGAAGAGGTGCCATCACTAACTGTTAATGAAACATTATAAACTCCGGCCGTTGGGTATGTGACAGTTACAGATTGGGTTGTAGCAGTACTTGGTGTACCACCGGGGAATGACCACGAATAAGTAGTTGGCGTACCATTCCAGGAAGCATCATTAAATACAATAGTACCTCCCTCACAAGTAACCGTTTTATTATTTGTTGTAGAGAAATCCGCTTTACACAGGTTAGGGGCAGAATTAACTCCTGTTGCAGTAAGATTTGCGGTTGTCCATAAATTATTTCTGCCGCTTGTGCTTGAATTCAAGGCTGCTATCATACGTGATGCCTGTCCATTTGTGAACATATTGCAACAATAAGAATACTCCATATAATTCTGGTAGTTTTCGATAATACTGGTATTGCATATTTTTGCATTTGCAGCCGCCGGACAAAAATCCCAACCCTTGGTTTGGGGAGTATCCGAAACCAGGTCATCGCCACAAGATACTCCAGGATCATTTGTACTTCCCCACACATGTCTGAGATTCAAATAATGGCCAACCTCGTGAGTAATGGCCCTTGAATTATTAACACTGCTGGAACCAATAGATCCGACATAATTGCTTAAGACCATAATCCCGTCAGTTGAAGCAGAGGTGCCTCCGGGATAATATGCGAATCCGGCAGCTCCGCTTGAAATATTTCTGACTACCCAAATGTTTAGATATTTATTGTTGGGCCATGGATTAAATTTTGCACTATTATCGCCCGTATACGTTTTAAGGCTCGCAATACGGTCAATTCCATTGGTACAATTTCCGCTTGGATCCTTTTGTGCAAGTACAAAATTAATTCCAACATTCGCAACATTCGATTTAAACGAAGCAATAACACTTGCTGTATCAGCATTTTGTTTATTATAATCCCTATTAAGTACCTTCATTTCATCATAAATCTGGGCATCAGAAATATTTTCCGAACCATAATTATGAATGATGTGAAAAACCACAGGAATAGTATAAATAACATTTGCTGTTTTTTGAGCAGCCTGATTTTGAATGAACTTCTGTGTAAAGTCCTCCAACTTCTGACGTTCAATTAAAATTTCAGGATGATCTATAAGTAACTGATTATCTAATTCACTGGTACCGCAATAATGTGAAGGTTGCTGAGCAGAAATGGTTGTAACAACCATGAGAGCCAATGCCAAAGTACCGATCTTGATTTTCATATTAAATACGTATTAAATGGTTTACTCACAAAAATCACTTTCTCAATTTACCTATTCTATCTAAGTTACGAAATAAATTTGATGAAACAAAGGTGAAAAATCAATTCTCGCCGGCTTTTCGTCAACTTTAAGTTTACTCTATATAAATGTAATGAGCAATTAATACAACCCGCATATAATGCATAATACAATATACTAACAGAATATACCTATTTACAAACCATTTAATTTTCAAAATTGGAAGTCTATATTGCTCTGTTTAAATACTATGCTAACCTATTTTAATACAAAAACGGGTAAAAAAGCAGCTTTATATGATAGTAATGGCCAATTGATGGGATTTCGTAAAATTGGTAAATTGATTTATGAGAAATTACAAAATCGAAAATTCAAAATCAGAATTCATTGAAAAGAGAAGGCCTTGGCCGATAATGAAAATCAGAACCTAAGAAAGCCCCTGTTTCAAATCTTCAAGCAGATCATCTACATCCTCGATCCCAACACTTAAACGCAGCAACGAATCCACTACTCCTACCTTTTCACGCTCCGGTTTTGGAATTGAAGCATGAGTCATGGTTGCCGGATGGCTGATAAGAGACTCAACGCCACCGAGTGATTCGGCCAATGAAAACACTTTCATTCCCGACGCAATTTTAAATGCTTCGTCAATCTTATTTCCCTTCAATGAGAAGGAGATCATTCCGCCAAAATCCCTCATTTGTTTTTTGGCAATAGCATGACCAGGGTGATCAGTAAAACCGGGCCAATTTACCTTTTCAACTTTAGGGTGAGTACGCAAATATTCTGCAATTCTTTTTCCATTAAAGCAATGTCGATCCATGCGTACATGCAATGTTTTAATACCACGAAGTACTAAGAAACAATCCATAGGTCCCGGATTAGCCCCGCAGGAATTTAAAATGAAGAACAACTGTTCATTCAGCTTTTCATCATTCACACACAAGGCCCCAAGCACCACATCGGAATGTCCTCCCAAATACTTTGTTGCCGAATGCATGACAATATCAGCGCCAAGGTTCATGGGAGTTTGCAGATATGGAGACGCGAATGTGTTATCAACTGCCAGCAAGAGCTTATGCTCTTTAGCGATCTTAGAACATGCCTGTATGTCAATAATATTCATCATCGGATTAGTGGGCGTTTCTATCCAAAGCAATTTTGTATTAGCGTTAATATACTTTTTTATGTTGTTCAGGTCATTAAGATCTATGAAATGAAATTTTATCCCAAAGTTCGCATACACTTTGGTGAACATCCTGTACGTTCCACCATACAAGTCATTACCTGTGATAACTTCATCGCCCGGTTTCAACAACTTGGCAACCGCGTCAACAGCTCCCATGCCGCTTGAAAAGCAGATACCATATTTAGCATTTTCCAATTCCGCAATACATTTTTCAAGAGCGACCCGTGTCGGATTTTTTCCGCGCGCATAGGCATACCCTTTATGTTTACCGGGCGATTCCTGCACATAGGTTGAAGTTTGAAAAACAGGTGTCATAATAGCGCCTGTTGCTGGATCGGGCTCCTGCCCTGCGTGAATAGCTTTTGTAGCAAATTTCATGTTCTACGAATTACGAATTTATGCGAATGTACGAATCAATAAAGTCTTTGCAAATTTCATTCGTATATTCGTAACTCATTCATAATTCATAGTACAATGGCACTCATAAAACCCGTTAAAGGTATATCCCCAAAATTTGGAAACGATTGTTATCTGGCTGAAAATGCAACTATTGTAGGTGATGTTGCAATGGGTGACAACTGCAGCGTGTGGTTCAACACAGTTGTGCGTGGCGATGTGAACAGTATACGCATCGGCAACAAAGTAAATATACAGGATGGAGCCTGCATACATTGTACATATCAAAAAGCCCCTACAACTATTGGCAATAATGTGTCAATTGGCCACAATGCTATTGTACATGGCTGCACCATACATGATGATGTATTGATTGGAATGGGTGCCATTGTGATGGATAAAGCCGTTATTGGCAGCAATACTATTATCGCCGCCGGATCTGTAGTACTTGAGAATACTATTGTTGAACCGGGTTCTATATATGCCGGGGTCCCCGCTAAAAAAGTAAAGGATATTAACCAGGAATTGATCAAAGGTGAGATTAACCGGATAGCGGATAATTATATTATGTACGCGGGATGGTTTAAATGACCTCCTTACCCCTGCCTTCTGCGAAGGAAAGGGTGTCATTATTTTAAATAATTGTAACTATGAGAGAAAAATTTGATGATACCAAAATACAAGCTGAGTTGAAAAATGTAAATGGCTGGAAATATAATAATGGTGCCATTGAGAAAAATCTTGTTTTTAAAAATTTTAAAGAAGCTTTAAGCACTATGGTGAGGATAGGCTTTGAAGCGGAAAAAATGAACCATCACCCGGATTGGAGCAATGTTTACAATAAATTAAATGTCCGTCTGAACACTCATGATGCAAATGGGATCACGGAAAAGGATTTTGCGCTGGCGAAGAAGATTGATGAAATTATAGCGTAAGTATTTTTATACTAAATGCAAACAGTTATGAAGATATGTTGGATAATAGT
Source organism: Bacteroidia bacterium (assembly GCA_016787005.1). GTDB lineage: Bacteria > Bacteroidota > Bacteroidia > JABDFU01 > JABDFU01 > JABDFU01. The sequence goes on along the minus strand of JAEUTS010000340.1, from coordinate 29,469 downwards.
TTTAACTTCTGCTGTCTTTCTTACATTTACCGGACTGTCGATCCCAAAACCACCTGGTGAAAAAGTACCAATAGATATATATGCCGTTAATTCCATTGAAATGCTGAAAGCTTATCGTCCGCCGGATACAACACAATGTGTGTGGAAGCGTGTAAGTAAGGAGCAGGCAAAATCATTTGTCGACAAATGGAATAGTCCTGCAAACAAGGAACTTAAAAAATACCCTACGATTTACAGGATAGCCATATATTTTAAAAACAAAAGCATAAGGGAATTCAGGGCGAATGGGCAATTTATCAACGATAATAATGGCTGGTGCGTTGATTTTAAGGATAAAGGATATTTTGACAAATTATATTCGGAGGCGATTGTAAGAGATGAGCACTAATGAATACTATTTTACTTCCAGATCGCAACCTCTTCCAGTTTAATTTTTTTTCGAAAAAAAACTTTGGTACTCTTTTCGAATGATTTAGTATAATCCGAAACGTAAAATTGGTGTTGGGGATTTTTCTGAGTGTTAGTCAATTTTCTTTTCTTCAACTGATCTTTTACATGTTTTGCAACCACACCTGCTGAGTCAATAATATCAACTTTGCCTTTGTAATACTCTTCTACCTCCGGTTTAATGAGTGGAAAATGTGTGCAGGCTAAAATAATTGAATCTATCTTGTGAAGCTTGGGACGTGAAAGATAATCATTGATAATAGTGCGGCTGATCTTGTTATTAAAAAATCCTTCTTCGATCATACCAACCAATAGTGGTGTAGCAAGCGAGGCTACATCCAGTTTACTATTGTGCTGCCTTATTTTGTGCGAATAGATATCAGATTTTATTGTTCCTTTAGTGCCGATAACGCCAATACGTTTTATTTTCTTTTTATTCACCACCTCTTCTACCACAGGATCAATCACATTTACAACCAGGGCCTGGCCGCCTACAAAATCCTTCACTGTCTCATAAGCTAATGATGAAGCCGTATTACAGGCAATAACGATCATTTTGCATTTTTTTTGCAGCAACAATTGCGAAATGCGTATAGCATAATATTTTATTGAATCAGCCGACTTATCCCCATAAGGCAAATGAGCTGTGTCGCCAAAATAAATTAATTTTTCATTGGGTAGTTCTTTGGTAATGGCATGGGCAACAGTTAAACCTCCAATGCCCGAATCGAATATTCCGATGGGATTGTTGGGGCTTAAGTTATTGGTGCTTTTGGTCATATTTGTAAAAATAAAAATTCCGGATCAAAGGAAACAGAATTCTTTTAATCCGGAATAAAATTTCAAGCCTTATTTACCTGTTGGCGCAGGTGTTTGCTTAACCGGTGCCGGCGTTGCGCTGATACCCAGTTTTTTCATAACCAAAGCCATAACATCATCAGCCGGATCGGAATAAACAACTGAACCGATGCTGCTATCGAGAATATATTTATAACCATTTTCCTTAGCAACAGCAGCAATGGCTTTATTTGCCTTTTCGTAAATTGGTTTCGAAAGTTCATCGTTCTTCTTCTGAAGATCGCTTTGGGCTTGCGCCTGGAAGTCCTGGATACGCTTTTGAAGATCCTGCAATTCCTTCTCTTTTGTTTGTTTGATCAGATCTGACATGGATGCAGCCTGCTTCTGGTAATCCTCATATTTACTTTGCAACTCACCTGACATGATTTTCACCTGCTCCTCCAATTTGTTATAATATTCTGTTCCTTTTTGTCTCGCATCTTTTGACTCAGGCATTGAATTTATTAATGAATCAAGGCGAATATGTCCGATCTTTTGCGCGTGAATGTTCGTTCCGATTAACATTGCAACCAGTGCAACGAAAGCTAACTTTAATGTTTTGTTCATTTGAGTTTGGTTTATAATTTATTGTTTACTTTTTATTGGTGCTTTTTACTTCATCCTTTTTAGTTCCGCCTTTGTAGCCCATCGACTCGAGAACCTCCTCGCTTTTATCGTATTTAGGATTAGTATACAACATCGTCAATTCGCTTGATTTATCAAAGATAACGGCAAAAGTCTGCTTCTGCGCGATTTCTTTTACCGCATTGTATACTTTATCCTGGATTGGTTTTACCAACTCCTGGCGCTTTTTGAACAGGTCTCCGTCAACCCCAAAGTGTTGCTTCTGCAGATCTTTCACCTCTTTCTCTTTCCCCACTATCTCAGCTTCTCTCTTCTTCTTCATATCCTCTGTGAGCAATATTTGTTCAGCCTGATACGCTTTGTAAAGTTTATCAATCTCGGCATACTTTGCTTCAATTTCCTTTTGCCAGTTCACTGATGTTTTATCCAACTCAGCCTGGGCCTGCTTATACTCCGGAATATTAGCCAGTATATATTCAGTATCAACAAATGCAAATTTTTGGGCAAGAGCAGCCGTGGTTGTTATAACCATTAGTACTGCCGAAATAATTGTCTTTTTCATGTTAAATTTTGTTTTATGCCCCGGCACAAACCGAAGCGAAATTAAAAAATTTAATCAAACAACATGCCATAAGTTTAAAGCTCACCCAAATAACCGCCGATAGTAAAGTGAAACTGCCCCTGATACAGGCCTGTAAGAGGATTACGCCCTGAAGTTGGAAATGCACTTTGATCGAAACCCCAGGCATAGTCAAAGCCAAGTAAACCAAACATGGGTAGAAATATCCGAATACCAACGCCGGCCGATCTTTTTACATTAAAAGGGTTAAATTCCTTAAAATTAGCCCAGGAGTTACCGGCTTCAGCAAAAGCTAATGCATAAAGGGTTGCACTTGGATTTAAAGAAATCGGGTAACGCAATTCAGCTGTGTATTTGCATATGGTAGCAGACCCCTTCAGATAGCCTTCCGAACCGCTGTATGCACTTTTATCTTCATAACCGCGAAGAGCAATAATTTCATTACCATTCAGCAGATTAAACCCTGTTAAACCGCTGCCTCCAAGGAAAAATCGCTCAAATGGAGGTATGCCGACGGCAGAGTTATACGAACCAAGAAATCCAAAACCGGCCTTTGTATACAAGACAAGGTTTCTCGCATCTTTACCCTCCGCTGCACGTTTATTGGTCAGTGAGGTATACCAAGCGGCCGTGAATTTAACCTTTTGATACTCGAGAAACTTGTACTTTTCCCGGGAGGTCATACCTGCATAATTCAAATTATTAAAAAGTGAATAAGGTGGCGTAAGTTGAGTTGTTAATGAAATATTCGAGCCACGCCGGGCGAAGATAGGAGCATCAACTGAGTTGCGCGAAAGACTTCCTTTCAAACTGATATTATTTATAAATCCATTACTTAACGACACATTGGTCAGGTAATTATTCAGGTTATAATACTGGTAACTCACTTCTCCATAAAGATTAAAAAAATCATCCGGCCATTTTAAACGGGTACCCATGCCAATTGAACCACCCAACATTTGTAATTGTTGCAAAAGCGGACTTTCTTTTCCTACACCATTTGTTATGTTTGAATGAAAAAGGCTCATTGTTAAAGAGGTAGGCTTTTTCCCTCCAAGCCAGGGTTCAGTAAATGAAAAATTATACGATTGGTAACCTACCCCGTATGATTGCGCCCGCAAACTCAAGCGTTGTCCATCACCTGATGGCAAAGGCCTCCAGGCACTGCCATTCCACATATTTCGGGCAGAAAAATTAGTAAATGACACACCCAATGTACCCACAATCCGCCCTGCGCCAAAACCTCCGGAAAGCTCCAGTTGATCAGAAGGCTTTTCTTCGACAACATATTCAATATCCACCGTTCCGTTTTGCGGGTTAGGCGTAGGATTTACGGAAAGTTTTTCGGGATTAAAATACCCGAGAGTTGAAAGCTCGCGCTGGCTGCGTATAATATCGGAACGTCTGAACAAAAGGCCCGGCTTGGTACGTATTTCACGCATAATCACCTGATCATTCGTTTTGGTATTTCCAACTACGGTAACTTTATTGATTATGGCCTGCTTTCCTTCATAAATTCGCATTTCAAGATCAATGGAGTCGTGCTCAGAAAGTATTTCCACAGGATTCAATTGAAAAAACAGATAACCGTCATCCATATATAAAGAACTCACATCTCCCCCATTGGGATTCATGTATAACTTTGCATCGAGCTGACTCTGATCAAAAACATCACCTTTCTTTATGCCCAAAACACTGCTCAGCTCCTTTGATGAATACTTTGTGTTACCCACCCAGGTAATATTGCGGAAATAATATTTACGGCCTTCATCGATCCATATCTCTATGCTCACATGGTTCGGATCAACACGATACACGGTATCTCTGACAATATGCGCGTCACGATACCCCCTGGCATTATACTTGGCAATAATACCCGGCTTGTCTTTTTCAAAATTCTCTTCAAGGTACTTTCCGGAGTTAAATACATTATACCATTTTTTCTCTTTGGTTTCTTTTAAGGCCTTTTTAAGTTTGCGTTCAGTAAGTACACTTGTGCCATGAAAAATAATTTTTTTTACTCTAATCCGCTGACCTTTATTAATATTGAAATATAAAACCACACTATTAGCCAATGTACTATCCCGCTCATCCTGTTTAACATTAACAGTTACATTCATATAACCTTTGTTAATGAAAAAATTTTTAATTGTTGAAACACTTGATGCAATAAGGTATTCTGTAACAACCTTACCTTTCACGAGTTTTACTTTTGAACGAAGGTCATCTGCCTCTGATTTACTGACACCTTTTAACTGAAACTTGGAGAGCCTCGGACGCTCCACTACAAAAATATTGATGAAAATATTGTTGCCTTGTCTTTTAGCAACCTCTATATTAATGTCCTCGAAAAGCCCCTGTTTCCAAAGGTTTTCAATGGCTTTTGCAAACTTATCACCGGGCACTACAACCTTTTCACCAATTGAGAGACCGGTAAGCAAGGTTAAAACACGTTTATCAAAGTGCTCGGCCCCCTTAAATTCTATCCCGCCCAATTCGTATTCTTTGGGATTGGCATAATCAATTTTAGAGGAATCGGATAATTCAATCTGTGAGAAAGCGGAAAGTGGAGCAAATAAAATCAAAAAAGCCAGTCGCTTCATTTTTAATACAAAATAGGTATTCAAAGATGCTGTTTTATACTTCAAAAGGTATCCTGTTAACTATTTTTAACAATCGTCTTATCCTATGCCATCCAAGGAAAGTGAATATCCTTTAAACAAGCTGTTCACTTGTTTTACCGAACCGTCGTTCACGGCTTTGGTAATCAACAATTGCTTCAAACAGATCTTCTTTCCTGAAATCAGGCCATAGCTTATCTGTAAAATACAATTCCGCGTATGAAAGCTGCCACAGCAAAAAGTTGCTGATCCGGTGCTCGCCGCTTGTACGTATCATCAATTCAGGCTCCGGAAATCCGGCAGTACACAATTGACTCTCAAACACTTTTTCGGTAATATCAACAGCCGAAAGCTTTGCCTTTTCAATATCCATTGCTATTTGCTTTACTGCATTAATTATTTCCCAACGCGAACTGTAACTTAATGCAAGTACAAGATTCATTCGCTTATTAGAAGCAGTTGCTTTCATGGCTTCTTTCAATTCAGCAAGACAATCAGGAGGCAAACTTGCAAGATCACCGATAGCCTGCAAACGAATATCATTCTCATTTAGTGTTTTTACTTCATTATTTATTGTACTTACCAGCAATTGCATTAAGGCCATCACTTCCTCTTTAGGACGGTTCCAGTTTTCAGTAGAAAAAGCATACAAGGTAAGATATTGTACACCTATTTCGGCTGCCGCCTCCACCGCTTCGCGAACCGAAGTTACACCATGCTGATGACCAACAACCCGGTGTTCACCACGCTGTTTGGCCCAACGACCATTACCATCCATTATTATGGCAATATGCTTTGGTAGTTTACTTATATCTATTTTTTCTTTAAAACTCAATTTCCCTTTTGTTGTTGGCACTGAAAATCAAGATTCATACTCTGACTTTTCAGCCCGCAAAACTACGGAATATTTGTTAATGCATGTGTGGTTTTTGAGGAAGAGACGTTATTTCTGCACGCCGGCACAAGGCGCCTCTTTTTGAGGTAAAGTAAAGCTAAGAATGATACCTGTGAACGAATACCAATCCTGATTTTTTGAATCGCCGCGCTGGCGACCAATATTGCTTATGTTGGGATCCTTATTAAGTGTACGATCCGACAAAACTATTGCCTCCGGACTATTCAGTGCAGCTGCATCAGGATATGTGGTACTTACATCATCAATATAATCAGTAAATGTTTTACGCATTCCCCATTCAAAACCGATCCCGACATGCCGGCCAATGCTCCAACGAAAGCCAAGGCCAAATGGCATAGTTAATTGAGTCAGCTTATATCTCTTACTGCCGGGTTTGGCTGCAGTACCCTGCCCTTCTGTTGATAGCTGGCGTAGATCATACTTGTCCGAACCAATTTTAGCCTGAGGATTAAAGTGAAAGCCCCCAACACCAATAAAAATATAAGGACTGAAAAATTCATCTGTCCCGATCTTAAATGGATAAAAATTAAATTCGGCCTGCGCAGAACCTTCTATGATCAACGATTCAAAACTAAGGTTGCGTTGACGCTGAACCGCAGAATTACTATTTACATCGCTGGCATGTATTTTTCCTACCCATCCATTGGCCCGCAATGCAAAACGAGAATTGATATTGTAACGAAAACCCAAGCCGCCCGCCGGGTCCTGATACATAAAGTGACCGGTTTGATTCAGATCACCTATATAATAAGCCATGCCGCCATAAAGGCATAATTCTTTACTTCCGGAATCACGCCTTTTAGTAAATCCCTGAGCACACACACTTTGAAATGAGATACCAAAGAATAAGCCGAATATGATTAGAATCCGCATGGCATTAGCAATAACGACCTGTTTTTCAATTTATTGCAAATAAAGATCAATTTCTTTTGTCAACCCCCCACATTAGTTTGTTACGCAGCGTATGAATAAATTTCTGATTATCGAGCCGTACAAGGTTTATTTGAAATTTTGCTTTGCTTACCGTTAACTCGCTTGTAGAGTCAATCATAGCCGAACGCGAATCAAGAGACACCATAAAGCTTTTACTCCTGCCCTCAATTTTTAATGTGACAATATCATTATCTGAAATAACGAGGGGACGGGCATTCAGATTATGCGGTGCTATTGGCGTAATAATAAAACTTTTTGAATCGGGGATCATGATCGGTCCGCCACAACTTAATGAATATGCAGTTGAGCCGGTTGGAGTGGCAACGATTAAACCATCGGCCCAATATGAATTAAGGTATTCACCATTTATATAGGTATGAATAGTCATCATCACCGATGATTCACGGGCATGAACCGTCATCTCATTGAGAGCAAAATTAAGCTCTCCAAAGGTTGATTGACCGGTTTCAAGGTGAAGGAGTGTCCGCCGGTCAATATTGTATTTATCATTGATCAGGGCATTTATGGCTCCATCGATCTCGTCTTTCGAAACATTTGCCAGAAAACCCAAACGGCCTGTGTTAATTCCCAAAATTGGTATTACAGAATCGCGCACCAGTGAGATAGTTTCTAGCAAAGTTCCATCCCCGCCAATGCTGAGTAAAAAATTAGCAACACCCTTTAAATGCTCGTGTTTGGAAAATGTTTTTACTCCGGAACTAAGCGTAAGGTGTTGTTTAACATGATTATAAAATATATCATGAACCAATACCTGTACATTCAGACTTTCCAACTTATCAAACAATTGCTGGATGTGTTGGGAGATGTTGTCTTTGCTGGGACGACCGTAAACCGCTATAATCATTTGTACGTTTAAATGATATTATAAAGGTATGGATAAATTTCCACCCGTATTATTGATGATTTTCATTAAAATGGTGAAGTAAAGTGTATATAAAAGGCATTTTCGCTCATCCGGTTCCATGCATACTCAAAGCGAATTACAGTATCATAGTACGACACAAAATCAACCCCTACTCCCCTCCCGAGTAACCAGTTATTAGTTAAAGGATTGGTTTTATAATAGAAATCATCCTTTACATACGCTCCATCAGCAAAAACCGAAAAATAAAAAGCATAAGGTATCGTGTTAAATTTTTCTGTAGGAATAAAATCCAAATGCAATACCCTTGGTTTAATAATCTGGTAGCGCAGGTTAGTTTTGAGCAATGCAAAATTTTGTCCGTCAATTACATATAATTCATAACCTCGAACGTAATCACCAAAGCCAAGCGCACGTTGTATATAATATGGTGGTTTTTCATTCATAGAGAGCTTAGCTTTAACTGAAGCTCCAAAATAAAAACGATTATGTAATTGCCAGTATTTACGGCCGGAGGCGATAATATAAAACAGGTTAACATTTTCATTCCCCAATATTCCTAATCCTTGTTTTACAAAATCAGCGCCGAAATAATATCCCTTTAATGGATATATTCTTGAATCGCGGCGATCAAATTTAAATGCATAAGTCAGCATAAAAAGTTCAAATGACTTAGCTCCACCTAAAAAATAATCTTTTGTAAGAGAAACTACCGAATCTTCAATGCTGCTTTTAACATATCGCAATTCGGCAGTCTGAGTAGCGTATAAACCTGAACGGCGTGTATAGCTAACCCGACCTGTCCATTCATCGCGGACATACACAGCCAGATTTTTATAAAAAAGTAATTTATTATTAAATGTTTTGTAAATAATTTCATGGTTCCGGTTATAGCTGAAACCAAAACCGAGACCGGACATCTGCTGCTTATCAATATACGGAATCCTGTACGTAAGCTCATACTGCTCAGCGTATCCCAACCTCACCTTCAGAGCAAGGTTCTCTTTTAAACCTCTGAAATTTTCATCGATCAGGTAAAAACCGTAGCTGGCACGTCTCAAATCCGGGTTTTCGAGCCATGTGTTGAAATTACGTTCAGCAATTTCAAATATTGGTACAGGAAAAATATACCAACGTTCTTTAACATCAATATGAATATCAATACGATGTTCAAAAAAAGGAATAGTGTCGATACGCACAAAAATAAAAAGCAGGGTGTTCAGCAAATTGTTTTTCGACTGAAGCAAGGCGGCATCAAGATCGGGCTGGCTAATGGTATCGCCTGCCTTAAAGGGAAGCTCCCTTAGAATGATCCTGCTTTTTGTTTTATTGTTCCCGGAAATTGTAATGTTATTGATCACAAAAGACCTCGAATTGCGTTGTGGGTCAACTTTGGCAGAATCGGGCAATAATTCACCTGCCTTCAATGAAAAATTAAAAAAACAAAAAATGGCTAACGCCTTTAACATTGATATTTGCATAAGATGATTATGCGCAGATATAAAAGCTGATCCGGCACGGATTGATATTTTACTCGATGATATAAAGGTAAAAAAAGCCGGTAAGCAAATTACATGTTAACGTAATTCATAAACAATTCGAAACGTCTGCGCATATCCTCATCGTATTCACTTTGATGGAAGGAAGTCTTTACAGTATAATTGAACCGGCTGAATGTCTGAAGAATGGCTGAAAGATCTTCTCGATTTATCTTTAATGTTACCTCTATCCTTTCTGTTCCCTGCTGGGGTGTAAGGTAACAGGCTAAAATACGAGCGTCATTTTCCTCAACAATTTTTGCAATCTGGGTAAGTGTATAATCTTTCGGATTCATTTCAAGAATGATAATTCCTCCCGGTTGCTGCACCGCGGTCAAACCGGTAATAGAATCAGCAAGTGAATATTCCGAAAACGATCCGATATATTTTTCGTCTTTACTTAAAACAGGGACAAGACTTATTTTAAATGTATCTATCAGCTTAAGTGCGTCAAACAGATGTTGATCCTCAAACATAAAGGGTCTTACTAATGAATCTACATGACCCTTTAGTATTTCGTTGGGAATAGCAAGAGCTAACAAAGCCTTTTCAGAAACCAGCCCCAGGTAAACATTCTTTTCAACCAAAGGCAAATGAGCTACCTTGTACTTATCCATCAGGTCAATCGCTTTTGATATCTTATCCTTAAGCGACAATACAGGAAGCTCCTTATTTATAAGTTGTGCGGCTATCATATGAGCTACAATAGTAGCGAATACATGTGTATTGTGCAAACCGGTTTTATTGAATTATATAGGTCATTGAATTTTAAAAACAATACTTTTGTAAATACAGAAACAAGCATGACTAAACTCAGTGTTAACATAAACAAGATAGCCACCCTGCGTAATTCGCGCGGCGGTAATGTGCCCGACCTTTTAAAAGTCGCGATGGACTGCGAACGATTTGGGGCACAGGGGATAACGGTGCATCCACGACCCGATGAGCGACACATTCGATATGCGGACGTTTTAGCTCTTAAACCACTGGTAAAGACGGAATTTAATATTGAAGGCTATCCCTCCGATAGATTCATTGAGCTTGCACTTAAAGTAAAACCCGATCAGGTAACATTAGTGCCTGATGCACCCAACGCTCTAACCTCAGATGCCGGATGGGATACTATTAGAAATCATGAACTGTTGAAGGAAATTATCAATACATTTAAGAAGAATAAAATCCGGACATCGTTGTTCATTGATACCGATTTAAAATTAATTGAAGCGGCAGCTAAAACAGGAACAGATAGAATTGAACTGTATACAGAGGCATATGCAAGAAATTTCGCAGGTAATAAAGAAGCAGCTATCAGATCTTATACAGCTGCCGCTGATTTAGCAAATACTTTAAACCTTGGAGTGAATGCCGGTCATGACCTCAATCTGCAGAATCTGAACTATTTTGCGAAAAACATTCCTGGATTACTGGAAGTGTCGATTGGGCACGCATTAATAGCAGATGCCTTGTATCTTGGACTGGAAAACACCATACAACTATACTTGCGCGCCTTAAAGTAACAAGAATACAACCGCCTGCAACAATAATGAAACTCTTTTACAGAAAATACGGAACAGGAAAACCCATCATTATCCTTCATGGATTATTCGGCCAAAGCGACAACTGGCAAACACAAGCCAAAAATTTGGCCGAAAGAGGTTATGAGATCTATGCCGTTGACCAACGGAATCATGGGCTTTCTCCGCACGATGATGAGTTTAACTACAAAGCAATGAGCACAGATCTCTTTGAACTCATAAATGATCTTGGGTTGAACAAAGTGATCGTGATTGGTCATTCGATGGGAGGAAAAACAGCATTACAGTTTGCTGTTGATCATCCGGAAATGATAAACAAACTTATTGTTGCTGATATTGCACCAAAATCTTACCCTCCGCATCATCAACAGGTATTTGAGGCATTGCAGGCTATTGACTTTAGTAGTATAAAAACACGTAAAGAAGCGGATGAAATGCTTTCAAAACATATTGCTGACGATGGAACAAAACAATTTTTATTAAAAAACATTTACTGGAAAACGGACATACGGCTCGATTGGCACTTCAACATAAAAGCAATTAAAGAAAACATCGACGCCATAGGCGCCGAAATTGAACCTCCAAGAGTGTATACCAAAAATGATTTCGGCGCATTGTTTATACGTGGAGAAAATTCCGGCTATATACTTGACTCCGATATTCCGGATATCCGGAATTATTTTCCTGATTCGGAATTTGTTACCGTTGAAGGTGCGGGCCACTGGCTTCATGCCGAAAAACCAAAAAAATTTTTGGAAGAAGTGATTCGATTTATTGAAAATTAATTCAACAGGATTTTCTTTACAAATGTAGTTGTGCCGGTGGCAATTTTTAAAAAATACATTCCCCGTTTATAGTCTGATACATCTATATTGGTAACCTGATCGAAGATTTGATCTGAAAACAATACCTGTCCTAATATATTTTCCAACTTCACAAAGGTTTTCATGCCCGCATTTACAGGCATACTGATATTTATTTCAGCACCACCGGGATTAGGGTAAATAGTGGCATCAGCAGCACGAACTTCATTTTCCATTGACAGCACTCCCCCGCTTTCTTTGAAACGGGCAACAAACTCCTGGTAGTAAATATTTGCGATCGTTGAATCATGAATTATTAATGTATTCTCATCGTTGGTTGTATTGGCCGAAGTAGTCCAATTGTGAGAACCTGTCAACACGATCGGGTCAGCCATTGAATTAGATTGATCAACAATTAAATACTTGTGATGCAAAGTGGAATTCGACTGGTTATCAGTAAGCAGACTATCTCCCATCACAGCTTTCATATTATTATAAACGGTCTGCCCAACTAATAAACCTGAAGGATCCTCAATTCCCATGGCCACAAAACCTGCCCCTTGTGCTTTTGATATTATTGCATTTGCAATATCACTTCGGGTGAACTGAAGCATACAAAATTCCAGGTCACTATCAGCCTTGCTGATTGCATTAATGATCCTTGAATTTGCATCATCCGAAGGACTAAAATATAACTCCACTGTTTTTCCATCAATTATAAACTGGTGTTGAGTATTATCCGTTTTATACTGACCGAACCTCGAATTTGTGGTATTCGGGATCATACCTGTATCGCCCCACATTTCCTCAAACTCGGTCCTATAAGCTAATGCAAGGGGTTTATCCTGTATAATAACAACATTGTTCGCATCCAGATAAAACATATTGTTCGACCAATTTGTCGAGCCTGTCCAGACAATTGCATCAGTAGCATTTGATGATTTTGCATCTACAATAACAAACTTATTATGCATTATATTATAATTCGATCCTTGTGGACTGGCCAGCTTTGGTACAAATGAAGAAACTTTTGGTATTCCTGTATTACCTGCGCTGCCATCATAAATAATACGCACTTTAACGCCCCGGTTATATGCATTATTGATCGCAGCTGCAATATCCGCGATAGTGGATGCATACGTATAATTGTAGATTGCAATATCCAGACTGAACTTTGCCCTGTTTATATAGGCCACTAAAGTATCATCAACAGCCTTCAACAATTGCTCCGCATAAATACCTTTGGAAACAGTGGTATCAACCGATTTGGTAAAATATACTTTTATCTTACCGTTAAGTGTTGTTTGAGCGCTGATTGAAACAATACAACAGAATAAAAAACCAAAATAAAAAATGCCCCTCATACAGGTCCAAAGCTAAAAAATTAACATGAATTCTTTTTGTCCGATTTTATCCACAACATGATCATTATTGTCATTAATCATTTACTTTTGCGATGATAACATATAATATAATATTATGAACAGAGGCCCTATTTCCCAATTTATTGAAAAACACTATTTGCATTTTAATTCAGCTGCATTGATCGATGCCGCGAAAGGATACGAAGCCCATTTAACTGCAGGCGGTAAAATGATGATCACCCTGGCCGGAGCTATGAGCACTGCCGAACTCGGAAAATCTTTGGCAGAAATGATCCGCCAGGGAAAGGTGGATATCATTTCCTGTACCGGCGCGAATCTTGAGGAAGACATCATGAACCTTGTCGCACATAAACATTATAAACGGGTACCGCATTACCGTGACTTAAGTCCTAAAGAAGAATGGGCTTTACTGGAAGATGGATTTAATCGTGTTACAGACACCTGCATTCCTGAAGAAGAGGCATTCCGCAGGTTACAAAAACATATTCATAAACTATGGGCAGATGCCGATAAAAAAGGAGAGCGTTACCTGCCTCATGAGTTCATGTATAAAATGTTATTATCCGGAGTTTTAAAAGAACATTATGAAATTGACCCGAAAGATTCCTGGATGCTGGCAGCAGCGGAAAAAAATCTTCCCATCATATGCCCGGGTTGGGAAGATTCAACCATGGGAAACATTTTCGCTTCTTATTGTATTAAAGGCGAAATAAAACCTACCACGATGAAAAGCGGTATTGAATATATGATATGGCTGACGGACTGGTATAGAAAAAATTCCGGCGGCAAAGGGGTTGGCTTCTTCCAGATAGGCGGTGGTATCGCCGGTGATTTTCCTATCTGTGTTGTCCCGATGATGTACCAGGATTTGGAATGGCACGATGTTCCTTTCTGGTCTTATTTCTGCCAGATCTCAGACTCCACTACTAGTTATGGCTCCTATTCAGGCGCTGTTCCAAATGAAAAAATAACATGGGGCAAGCTTGATATCAATACTCCCAAATTTATCGTAGAGTCCGATGCGACAATTGTTGCACCACTTATTTTTGCCTGGGTATTGAAATGGTAGATTAATTCTTGTTGCAATACTTCAAACCTCAACTTATGGAAAAGTTTGTTTTTACTATTTCATTTGCATTATTGATTTTTGTGTCAAAAGGACAAAGCTTTCAATCACTTGACACCATCAAAGCTCCTGCCGGATTTGAAAATATTTATTCCCGTCCGCTATACGCCGATTCCCTGGCAAGCAGCTTTGTCATATTCATTAAACAAGAAGTAAAAGCCCATAAACATATTACACATACCGAACATGTTTACATTCTGGAAGGTGATGGTGAAATGACACTGGGTTACAAAAAGTTTAAAGTTAAAAAGGGTGATGTGGTGTTTATCCCTAAAAACACTCCTCATTCATTAAAAACTACTTCCGCACTTCCTGTTAAGGTTGTATCACTCCAATCACCAATGTTTGATGGGAGAGATCGGGTTTTTATTGAATAATTACTTTACTCGTTATGTTTTCGTTTAAGTCACTTTGGGGATTTTTTTTGCCCAAAGTTGTTCTCCCGAACTTTTTTGTCATAAAATGAAAAAATAATTCCCTTTTTAAGGTTATGCAGTTTTTACAAAAACCTCCCTTTGTTTTCGGACATTTTTATTTTTAAATTCTGAAAAACAAAAACCAATGCGGCCAAATGCATTGATTACAGATGCGTTCAGAGGATGTGATAAAAAATACTTTTCACTTTTTCTAAAAAACATTTTTATTTTGCTCGCCGATATTTGATTTCTGCTTTACATTGTTAACAAACGTGTGTTAAAAAAATAGTGATGAATATTTTTTTGTACGTTAAATTTTTTGTTACTTCGTATTAGTAATTAACTAAAACCTAAAAACCATGGCTAAGAAAGCAAAAAAGAAAGCTGCTCCTAAAAAGAAAGCTGCTAAGAAAAAAGCTTCTAAAAGAAAGAAGTAATAAAAAAGCCCCGAAAAAATTTCGGGGCTTTTTTTTGACATTTTGTGTTATCCCTGTAACCGCCGAACTCCAATACCCGGCCTGTCGCTCAGTACAATCTTCCCCCCGCTAAATTCTACACCTTCGAACAGGTCTTTTTTTATAAGCAGAGGTCCATCCAGGTCGGCCCAATCAGCTAACGAACTAAGCTGCGCAGCAGCGGATACCGCACACGATGTTTCCGACATGCAGCCGATTAATACTTTTAAGTCATATTTCTGTGCCTCCCGGATTATTTTATACGCTTCATTCAAACCGGTGCACTTCATCAACTTTACATTAACTCCGTGAAAACAATCTTTTATCCGGGTTAAGTCAGCCAACCGTTGAAATGACTCATCGGCAATTACAGGCAATGGACTTCTTTCGGTTAGCCATGCAGATCCGGCCAGATCTCTCTTCGCAAGCGGCTGCTCTACAAATAGCACATTCTTTTCCTTTAACCAATGGATCAAATCAAGCGCTTCTTCTTTTGTCTTCCATCCCTGATTCACATCAACTGATACCGGCTTATCAGTATAAGAACGTATCGTTTCAATGATTTTTTTATCCTCATCACTTCCAAGTTTCACTTTTAAAATTTTAAACACCTCCGCTTCTCCTATTTTCCTGCCAACCACTTCAGGAGCATCCATTCCAATCGTTATTGAAGTATGTGGTGTATTCTCTTTTTCCAGATTCCAGAATGTATAACAGGCTCTGCCTTCCAATTTACCTTTGAGGTCGTGTAAAGCTATATCAATACTGGCTTTTGCCGCTGTATTACCTTCAGCTATAATGTCCACTCTGTCAATTATAGTCTCTAAGTAAAACGGCGTTTTAAATTCAGCGAGAACCTTCCCTGCTTTGATCAAAAAATCTGAAACTGTTTTGTGGTCTTCTCCCAAATAAGGTGGCATTGATGCTTCACCATATCCTACTATACCGTCGCACATTATTTCCGTAATCACCACCGGTGTTGTAGTCCGGTAGTTCAAAGCGATCTTGAATGGATACCTGAACTCAAGAGTATGTGGAGTGAAATGAAGCTTCATTGAAGTGTTTATACGAATATACTGAGAATTGGCTATTGGTTATCGGTTGTTGGCTGCCAGAAGTCCGATTACTAAAAACTATTTTTAACTCATCCTTGCCTGTCTTTTAAAATTCATGTAAGTTTGTCAGCATAACTAAAACAACACAATATGTTAAAGAAACTACTTTTATTAGCCCTGCCGGCATTATTTGTAATTACCGGATGCAATAACTCCAAGAATGATGACAACAACATTCCTGGAATGTCGCAATATGACCTAAGCAGCTTTGGCGCACTCATTACGATCAACGTTCCCGACACGACAAAAACAAAACTCGAGATCGTGGCACAGGGATCGGGCTCTATTGAGATCAGGTCGGGAAAAGATTTTCAAATTAGTATAACACCAGGCGAAGGGGATTTCCCACTTAAGAAAAGTGACATCTCCTCGGATGATGTGAAAAAATTCAAACGCTATGTGGTTGATGAACCTACAAGCCTGATCTGGGAATCCCAGGTAAGCGGACTTGAACCTGAATTCCATTTTTACACTGTAATAAAAGCAGGAAAGGACAGCTATCTTGTTGAAGACATTAAAGAAGGCGATCCGTTTTCAGAGAAAGCTATTCAGAAAATGGCAGATGCAGCAAAAAGCATTAAAGCAAAAGAGACCGGGAATTCATAGTTCCGAATCTTAACTAAAAGCGAAAGGCCATCCCGAATATTCAGGATGGCCTTTCGCTTTTACATTACCTGTAATTATTATTGCGACTCTATTTTATTCTTATTACGCTTACGTTCATTTTCATCCAGGTATATCTTTCTCAGACGAATAGCTTTAGGTGTTATTTCAACATATTCATCTCCCTGAATATATTCCATCGCTTCTTCAAGTGAAAAGTTTATTTTCGGCGCGATGCGCATTTTGGCATCACTACCCGATGCTCTCATATTTGTTAATTTTTTCTCTACGCAAATATTTACCAGCATATCATCCGGGCGGATATTCTCCCCAATTATCTGACCTGTGTACACTTCTTCTCCCGGATCCACAAAAAATCTTCCTCTGTCCTGTAAATTATTAATTGAATAACTTACAGAAGTACCTTTCTCTTTCGATATCAACACTCCTGCAATACGTCCCGGGATCGGACCTTTCCATGGCTCAAACGCTTTAAAGCGATGCGCCATAATAGCCTCACCGGCCGTGGCTGTAAGTATATTATTACGCAATCCGATTATGCCGCGTGACGGGATATTGAATTCCAGGTGGATTAGATCTCCCTTGGGTTCCATAGCAATCATATCACCTCTGCGCTGCGACACAAGATCAATTACCTTACTTGATGTTTCCTGCGGAGTGTCAACAGTTAGCACCTCAACAGGTTCATGTTTCACACCGTCTATCTCTTTAACAATTACCTGAGGCTGACCAAGCTGCAACTCATAACCTTCGCGACGCATGGTCTCAACCAATATAGATAAATGCAGAATCCCCCTTCCGAAAACAATATAAGAATCCGGTGATTCAGTTTCTTCCAACCGCATGGCCAGATTTTTCTCCAACTCTTTAAATAAACGATCACGCAAATGGCGTGATGTTACATATTTACCATCTTTACCATAAAACGGAGAGTTATTAATGGTAAAAAGCATACTCATAGTAGGCTCATCAATATCAATAGGCGTAAGCCCTTCAGGTTTTTCAAAATCAGCAATAGTATCACCAATATCAAATCCTTCAATGCCGGTAATGGCACAAATGTCACCAGCACGTACCTCCGCAGCTTTCGTTTTTCCCAAACCGTCAAAAACGAATAAGTCCTTTATTCTTCCTTTTACAATGGACCGATCGCGTTTCACTAAGGAAACCGGCATATTTTCTTTTATAATACCGCGGTAAACTCTTCCAATCGCAATACGACCAACAAATGATGAGTAATCCAATGATGTTATTTGCATCTGCAGTGTTCCTTCACGAAAGGGTGCAGAAGGTATCTTTTCAATTATAGTTTCGAACAAATAGGTAATATCAGCAGTTGGTGTTTTCCAATCCGGACCCATCCAGCCCTGCTTTGATGAACCATAAACGGTCGGAAAATTTAATTGCTCCTCGGTTGCGTCGAGATTAAAGAACAATTCAAATATTGAGTCGTGCACCTCATCGGGACGACAATTTGGTTTATCTACCTTATTAACTACAACAATAACTTTTAGTCCATGCTGTAACGCTTTTTGCAATACAAACCGCGTTTGCGGCATAGCACCTTCAAAGGCATCAACAAGTAGCAGAACGCCATCTGCCATATTTAGTACCCGTTCAACTTCACCGCCAAAATCAGCGTGGCCGGGTGTATCAATAATATTGATCTTGGTTCCTTTATATATTACCGAAACGTTCTTGGCAAGTATTGTTATTCCCCGTTCGCGCTCCAGGTCATTATTATCAAGAATTAGCTCCCCTGTTTCCTGGTTATCCCGGAATATCTTTGATGTATGAAGCATTTTGTCAACCAATGTTGTTTTTCCGTGGTCAACGTGGGCAATAATGGCTATGTTACGTATACTTTGCATAATTCCTCATTTTTTGAGAGGTGCAAAGGTAGCATTAATTTAGGAAAGAACCCGCTCTTTAAAACATTGCCCGGGAGGCGGCTCTGTATTTCTTAGCCGTTATAGTTTTGTTCTTGGGGTATTTTATGGCGAAGGAGAGGTTGAGCTTTTTCATTTCATCGGGCTGAAGCGTATATTTCCAAGTAAGTTTGCCTGTAATAACATCCTTTTCAGCCTTTGATAACTCGATCTCTTCAACGGTAATATCACCTTGCTGTGATATGGGAAGCTGGTCATTGATTTCTATCTGTATCGGAGTTTTACGGTTGTTTTTTATCGCTATCTCATAAGCATAGGCTTCCTTTTTTGTTGAGCCGATAAATTTTTGAGTGCTGAAATCCTTTTGCTTGGTACGTGTAACTATGATCTTATTATCACGACCAAGAGACAAATCAAGCGTATCATCAACACTGCGAGTCTGTATATATGATTGTCCCACATATGTACCTCCATAATACACGTTTGCCGGACCTTCAACAAGATCCAAATCCTCCCAGCCTGTTATACGTGCGATCAGAAATGCATCCCGATCAATTTTGGGAGAACTGAAATGTTGGAAAGTTGCAGGCAAGTTGTATGTGGTTACATCCACGATATAAGGCTTCGAATCAGCTGGAATAGTATACGCTGTTTTAATTTCGAAATCGGCGCTTAATTCGGAAACTTGTATTTGTTCGTATTGTGGAGATTGTAATTGTACCTCCTTTTGTGGCTTATATGTTTTAGCAAGTGCACCGGGAGCAACGTTCTGAATATATCCGTCAAACGATTGATTCATCGCTTCTGATTTCATCTGACGCATGTTTGATATCCCCGATTTATTGTAACCCTGATCATAATTTAAATACCATTCACTCATTACCGGCTTTGATGCACTTCTCATAGGATCTGCAGTTGAAAGACGAAGTTTTACATCTTTCCAGTCAACACCCGTATTATTGAACACCTTTGCTCTGTACTTAAGTTCAATTGGCTTGTTCACATCTTCAGCTTTCAGATCATAACTGGGTGCCCAACCGGCATCGGTTACAATATATTTTAATTCAATGTTACTGGTGATTTTCGCGGAAGTCATAAGCAATATGCTTACCTCGGCCATTGGCGTATTGAACCGGGCATTCAATTCATTCAACTGCTGATTGGCTTTTACAAGCACCTCGTTGAGTTTGCGGTCCTTCTTTTCAATCTTACCAACTTCATCATTAATTTCGCGAATACGCAAACGATAAAAGTCTGCGATTGCCTTTAGTTCGGCCACAGAAAGTGCTTTATCTTTTCCGCTCATGTTTTTATTCTCGATCAGGAGATTCTTTTCCGTTACATATGCATCCTTCTCGTTCCTGAGTTGGGTCAAAGCATCATTCAGGTATTGAACTGAATCTTTAAGTTGTTTCACACGCGGCTGGTCGTCCTGTTTGGACAAATAATTAATCTCATCTGAAACGGACAAGATCGCCACATCACCGCTAATATTTACCTGTACACTTTTTGAAACCAATTTCTGCGACAAACCGGTGAACACTATTTTATTTCGCCCTGGAGCAAGTGATACCTGTTTGCTTTGGGTTACCTCCGCTCCATCAAGATAAACAATCACAGACTGAACAGGACTATTGATTTCCTGCTGAGCTTGGGCATCAAAAACGCAAGCAGCACAAAGCATTGTTGCAACAAAAAAGTTCATTGTTTTCATAACTGTTTTTTTTGAAATTATACACGACAAATATTGTGCAAAAAACAAGCCCCCTGACGGAGGCTCATTTTATTTTTTTTCGGTATCTGCAATTGCCGGTGCTGTATCCTGAAGATAAACTTCAGAACAGTCCCTGTAGCGGATAGGGTTTGCAGGAAGTCGTTTAACACGTGATTTTATCAGCCTGTAATTTTCATCGTACCAAAGCATCATTATAGGCGCGTCATTCATCATGACCTGTTCGGCCTGTGCAAAATACATATAGCTTTCATCGCGAGTCCTTGCGGTCCGTCCTTTTTCAAACAATTTGTCAAACTCAGGATTTTTATACCTTGTTGTATTAGGAAAAGAAGGCTTATCAAGTGATTCAGGCACAGGAGCACCATAGAACATCCACAAAAAACTTTCCGGGTTTGGATAATCTGCAAGCCAGCCGGCACGTAGAATATCAGCTCGGGCATATTTAGCGTCTTCAAGCTTTTGCGCAAGTGTTTTCACTTCAAAGTCAACTCTAATACCCAACACATCCATTAATTGTTTCTGTATTTCAAGGGCTACTTTTGTATTTTTTGCTCCCCCGCTATTAAGAACCACCTTTACCACCGGAAATGTTTTCTTATCCTTATATCCGCTTTCATAGAACAACTTGTTTGCCATATCAGGATTGTAATCATATCCTTTAACCTTGGTTATATCATACTCCTTAAATGATGGAGGAGAAACACCATATATTCCGGGTCCATAAGCCTCCCCTTTCAACACATCATCTATAATTTTATTACGATTAATTGCATATGAGAATGCCTTTCGTACACGAACATCATCAAATGGCGGACGGGTAAGATTAAACTCATAATAATTGCTTGCCATTTCAGGGGTACGTTCAAGAATATATCCCACTGTTTTATTTTTAAACTGTTCGATTTGCTTTTCCACAAGGCTACGGACAGACTCAGAAGGGAGCCCCAGAACAACATCAACTTCACCTTTTTCAAAGGCTTCGAGTTGAGCCGATTTTGTGCCAAGTATCTTCATTACAAGACTGTCAACAAAAGGCAATTGGTTGCCCAGCGAATCGACACCATGATAATTGGGGTTTCGCAGCAAAACAACATTACCAGCCTTTTTATCATTAACCCCAAACATAAATGGTCCGGTTCCAACATGAAGTTCATTGCCATATTTCTCAACACCTTCTTTAGGAACAATTGAGGCAATAGGACTTGCCAATATATACAGGAAGGATGTACTTGGAACCTGCAAAATGATCTGCACCGTGTAATCATCTATCACTTTTACTCCTTCAAGACCCGATGCAGGCTTACCTTTAGCCGATGCTTCATAATATTCAACTGCACCTTTTACATTGTTTTTGAACGATGAGGCAAAATTTACGTTATCAGGACTCTGACTGCACAGTAATTCGAATGAGTATTTTACATCAGAGGCTTTTAACTCCCGACCTTTACCATCCGGGAAACACTCATCGTCATGAAAGTAAACACCTTTTTTGAGGTGAAAGGTATAGGTGGTTCCGGAAGGATCTATCTCCCATTTTTCAGCAATACCGGGGTTTACCGACAGGTCATTTACACTAAACTTCACTAAACCTTCATATATCTGGTTCGCCAGAAAACTCGAAACAGCATCAGCAAGAGCTATTGGATACAACGTCTGGTAATCATCGGTCTCACTTATAGTAAAAGTACCGCCATATACACGATTCCCCTTTGCCGGCTCATGCGACCTTCTTGAAGCTCCGCCGGAACATGATATTATAAAAAAACCTGTTATAACACCTGTAAACAGGCAGATTTGACGAATTATACTTGGCTTATAGAACATTTACTCCTTATTAGCTTATTAATAACGGACTGCAAGGATAACACAACTTTAATTAAATAACAAATATAAAGGCCATTAACAAGCCTAATAATTGGGGTTGAATTTTTTTATATACTTTTAGCAGCTTTATTAAAAAGAAGATTATTATATTTGGCACAATAAATAGTAAAAATAATTAGGTTTTATTTTGAATTTCTGAAATAACATTATAATATTGCGGTTCCAAAAATAATGGGTAACCTTATTTTTAATATTACAAAAATGAAGAAACTTCTATTATTTGCAGTTGTTAGCCTACTTCTCACAGCCTTCGGGGCAAATGCAGGAGTTATTGTACTTGAAGGCAATTACCAGGGTAAAAACCTCTTTGTACAGAACCCTTTTGGTAGTTCGGGTGTCGGTTTTTGCGTGATGGAAGTTTTAGTGAATGATCAGGTAACAACTGATGAGATCAACTCAAGTGCTTTTGAAATAGATTTCAAAAATTTTCAATTGAAACTGGGCGACAAAATTGAGGTTAAGATTAAGCACAAAGACGATTGCAAACCTAAAGTTCTGAATCCTGAAGTTTTAAAGCCAAGAAGCACATACGAAGTCCTTTCAATGAAAGTTGAAAAAGATGGTACTTTAAAATGGTCGACAAAAGGTGAGACCGGAAAACTTCCTTATGTTATTGAGCAGTTTGTATATACAACCTGGAAGAAAGTAGGCGAAGTTGAAGGCAGTGGATCTACTGATGTAAATGAGTACTCCTTTAAGATTGTTCCACATTCAGGTAAAAATCAATTCAGGGTTAAACAGGTAGATTATACTAATCAGCCCCGTTTATCAAAGCCTATCGACTACCAGTCAACTTCCCCTACACTTGATTTTATGCCAAAGAAGGTAAGTAATGTTATCGAATTTGTGCAACAGGCAAACCCTAAGGCTGCTGAAGAAACGATGTTCGAAATTTATGATCAATATGGAAACATTGTTAAGAAAGGCTTTGCTAAACAAGTGGATGTTTCTAACCTGCAAAAGGGCGTATATTACATTATATATGATGGCAAATCCGGCGAATTTGTAAAGAAATAACAAGGTATTCTACAATACATACATGATCCCGGTAATAATTATCGGGATCATTTTTTTATACCACTTATCATGTATCTACGCGTTGAACATATAGGAATTGCTGTGAAAAGCATTAATGACTCCAATGACCTGTTCAGAAAGCTATTGGGGGAGCCGCATTATAAGGTTGAGCAGGTTGACAGCGAAAAGGTTTCCACATCCTTCTTTAAGATCGGTGATAACAAAATAGAATTACTTGAAGCAACTGGTCCGGATAGCCCTATCGCTAAGTTCATTGAAAAGAGAGGGGAAGGCATTCACCACATCGCGCTTGAAGTAGATGATATTTATAAAGAAATGAAACGACTACAGGCAGAGGGCTTTACGCTACTTTCTGCCGAACCTAAAAAAGGTGCCGACAATAAACTCGTCTGCTTTTTACATCCGAAAAGCACGAATGGCGTATTGATAGAGCTTTGCCAGGAGATAAACCCGGTTTAAAGTTTAAAATTCAAAAGTTCCTCTGAAAGGACTTTATCCTTTTTCATTAAAAAAGTCTGTAAACCTGCACCCTTTCCCCCTTCAATATGTTGTGCTGAGTCATCAATGAATAGTGTTTCTGAAGGATCCAGGTTGTTTTCTGAAATTACCAATTGGAAAATCTCCTTGTTTGGCTTTCGCATTCCAACCTTATAAGAGTAATATTCCTTTTCAAAAATACCCGACAAATCTTTTAGCCCTAAAGTTTTAGTTAAAATTTCATTAACCGTCTCTAAGTGTATCTCATTTGTATTGCTTAACAGAAATAACCGGTATTTCAATCTAAGTATTTGAAGCAACCTTAATCGTTCAGGTGGAAAGTCGAGCAACATGGCATTCCATGCCGCATCAATTGTTTTGTCATCAATATTGCTTTTAATCAAGCTTCTTATCCCATCTCTGAATGAAAGGGCTGATATTGTTCCAGTCTCAAAATCCTCAAATAACTTCTTATCCTTCTGTTCGGCATAAATAGCGTCAAATGAACCAAAGCCGGGCGCAATTTTCTGAAAGGCCTTTGTTGTTAATGCGTAGTCCAAATTGAGTAATACTCCGCCGAGGTCGAAAATTATATTTTTAATAGTTAAGGTCACTACTTTATGTTCTGCTTGAATACATTATAAATAAAAAGCCTCATATTTCTATAAGGCTTTTTGTGGGCCCACTTGGAATCGAACCAAGCACCCACAGATTATGAGTCTGTTGCTCTAACCGAATGAGCTATGGGCCCGAAATTTACAACAAAGGAATGCGAAAATATAGATTTGTAACCAATAAACCAAAAGACGCATGTATAGCACCGGTATTGAATATTATACAAAATAGTTGTAAACTTGCTCTTAACTAAATATTGCTGTTTAAAAATGTCAATCTATTTTAAGCACACTATCATTGTAATACTAGCCTTTTCAATGATATCGATGCTTTTTTCTTGCAAAGAGGAAAGCAAACCGGAAACTGCCGCAATAAATACAAATCCAACCACTACCACAATAATAACCGACACAGCTACTCCAGCCCCTCCCAATATGAAACAATGGGCAGAGCAGGTTGAATCAAGTATTAACTTGTCAGTCCCTGAAGATTGGGCGCCCGAAGATTGGAACAATGTTTTCAGGAACATTGATCACAAAAGCATATATGCAGATGTAATTGACGCAGTTTTAAGCGGCAAACAGACGGCATTTAATTTTTTCACTAATGCAGCATTTACACTGGACCAGGTAAAGGCCATACTCGAAAAAAAGGTTACAGTTCTTAATAAAGATTCTTTGGCAAAAAATGCAGAGACCAGGATCATTTATGAAAATATTGGGCCTAATACCATTTCATTAATGAGAGTTCGGGAAAAAGTCTGGTTCGACAAAGACAATTTTAAACTGGAAAGAAAACCAACAGCTTTAATCCTCTATGTTAACCACTATTCTGAAGATGGAACTTTCGTGGGTTATCAACCTTTGTTTTATGTTAAGCTGAACAATTAACCGCCCTTATTGCTGACCCGGCATTTTCTTCATACGCTCAATCCCTTATCTATAAAAGAATAGCGCCAAATTTAATGCTGATATTCTCTGGTGATTGTAACAATCTATTGTTGATTTCTTTTACACCCCCTTCATAAAGCTAATTCACATTGTTATAGTTTTATAGAACTCAAAACTTAACCATATGTCCCTAACCGATCGTAATGACAAAAAGATTTTCGTTCTCGACACATCCGTTATCCTGTATGACCACCACGCGATAAAAAGCTTTAAAGAACATGATGTGGTTATTCCTATTACTGTACTTGAAGAATTAGACAATTTTAAAAAAGGTAACGACACCAAAAACTTCGCGGCACGCGAGTTTATACGTTACATCGACAAAATATCAGGCCGCAATACATTACAGGATTGGGTAAATATTAACGGCAAAGGCCATGGCCTGTTTAAAATTGAGATGAATCAGCATGCAAAGGTAGATTCTGAAAAAGTATTTGGCGAACGCAAAGCCGATCACCGAATATTAAACACAGCTCTTTATTTAAGCGAGCAGAACCCGGCACGTAAAGTGATCATGGTTACCAAGGATATTAACCTTCGCCTTAAAGCCAAATCACTTAACCTGAATGCTGAAGATTACGAAACCGGCAAAATAAAGGATATTGACGAAATGTATACCGGCCGCTCGGTTGTGGAAAAAATTCCGACTGAGGTCATTGATGAAATTTACGAAAAAGGCAGCAGCGATCCATCCACTTTTTTAAAACGTACCAAACCGGTTGCCAATCATTTTTACGTTCTAAAGAACGGATCAAAATCGGTACTTGCACACTATAACCAGGAAGAAAATGTGATGGAGCGCGTTAAAAAAGTTTCGGCCTATAAAATTAATCCGCGTAATGCGGAGCAAGCCTTTGCCCTGGATGCCATTTTAAATCCTCAACTAAGTCTTGTTAGCCTGCAGGGTGTTGCGGGTACCGGCAAAACACTTTTATCACTGGCAGGTGCACTGGAACAGCGACGGAACTATCACCAGATCTACCTGGCACGCCCGGTAGTTCCACTTAGTAATAAAGACATAGGCTACCTGCCTGGTGATATTAAATCGAAACTGAACCCCTATATGGAACCTCTTTGGGACAACCTGAAGTTCATCAAGAACCAGTTTGATGAGAAGGACAAAGAGTTCAAGCAAATTAGTGAAATGGTGGAGAATGAAAAACTCGTTGTTTGCCCATTGGCCTATATTCGCGGACGCAGTCTATCCAACGTATTTTTTATTGTTGATGAGGCTCAGAATCTTACACCACATGAAGTAAAAACAATCATCAGCCGTGCTGGGGAAAACACAAAGATCATATTTACAGGTGATGTGTTCCAGATCGACACTCCATATCTTGACACACAAAGTAACGGTTTGTCATACCTCATCGATCGCCTGAAGGGTCAAAAGCTGTATGCACACGTTACTCTTGAAAAAGGGGAGCGCTCGGAGCTGGCCAACCTGGCAAATGAGTTTTTATAACTGCAGGATGATCCAGACCAGACCATGAACCGTTTCCTCCTTCAGCTTTTTGCATTATCCATCTTTGCCGGTATTGGTATCTGGATATGGAATACCTATAGTCCTGAACAAAAGCAGCTCAACGACCTTTGGTTTATATTGGCCTTTTTTGTACTGATTACCTTTTTAGCTCATTATCTTCTGGTCGGCAGAGGCGATACAAAACCTAATCAATTTGTACGTAATTTCATGGGTATCACAAGCTTAAAATTACTCCTTTGTCTATTTTCAATAGTTGTATACGGTATATTAAACAGGGCCCATGCAATAGCTTTTATTGTAGGTTTCCTTATTCATTACTTAGTATTTACCGCTTTTGAAGTAGTTATTTTATTAAAGCATTTCAGTCAAAATAAACCATCCTAACTACCTAAGGCTATCAGTCCGCCTATATTGCTGAAGTGAAACACGATCTTCAGAAAACAATTTCTACAGATAGCCATAATACGCTTTCATCATCATTATCAACCAAAAGCTTATTATTCAAACATTTTGGCTAAAATTAAGCTTCTAAACCAATCAAAAACCCTGTTTTCTTTCATTTTAATTTACTCTTACCCCTTCAAATAAAAAATATGACTTTGTTAGTAAAAAGCTATCAACAATCATATAATTCTATTTGTTTTTTTACATAAATTTGCGCCGCATTTAGAAACTGAAAAGAAGGTGAAGATAAGGCAACAATACCCGGCATATACCCGTTTTTACAAACTTTTACTTACAACAATCTGCGCCTTCGTGTTTTCGCTGGCTTTTGGCAACACAGAAGAAATTGCCAAAGAAAAAAAATTCAACCCCGGCGAATTGATTATGGATCATATCGGAGATGCTCACGACTGGCATCTTTGGGGAGAAGGTGACAATGCAACCAGCATTCCACTTCCTGTTATTATCTATTCCAGGGAAAGAGGCCTTGACTTATTCTTGTCATCGAACTTTCATCATGGGCATAAAACATATAAGGGCTACAAACTCGAACACAATCATGTGCTTGCTGTTAATGAAACAGAAGCAGTTGATGCTCATGAGGCCACAGTAAATGAAGACCTTACAAAAAGTTTGTGGGACATTTCAATTACTAAAAATGTTGTAACACTTTTGTTTAGCTGCATTTTCATGCTGTGGCTGTTCATATCAGTGGCAAAAGCTTACGTAGCCAACAAAAGCAGTGCACCAAAAGGAAAGCAATCTTTTGTTGAGCCGCTTATAACTTTTATCCGTGATGAGGTAGCAAAGCCGAGTATTGGCCCGAAATATGAAAAGTATTTACCCTATTTGCTTACTGTATTCTTTTTTATCCTCATCAACAATCTCCTGGGATTAATTCCGATTTTTCCAGGTGGAACAAATTTAACGGGCAATATTGCCATTACAATGACTCTTGCCGTTATTTCACTAATTGTAATAGTCATTACTGCAAACAGAAACTATTGGCGCCATATTTTTGCCATGCCGGGCATTCCAATTGGAATATTGGTCATTTTAACTCCCATTGAGATACTGGGATTTGTTCTTCGCCCTTTTGTATTAATGATACGGCTTTTTGCAAACATTACTGCCGGGCATATTATTGCCCTTTCCTTTTATAGTCTGATCTTCATATTTGGCGAAATGAATGCCGGATTAGGTTATGGTGTATCCGTTCTTTCAATTGCATTTACCGTATTTATGGGATTCCTTGAACTGTTAGTGGCATTCCTGCAGGCCTATGTATTTACTTTGCTTTCCGCGATGTATTTCGGCTCTGCTATTGAAGAACACCATCATACAGAAGAGCATCATTGATAATATTACCGCTGGAAAGTTCCCGACAGCGACATTTAAACGGGAGCATAACTAAATAATTAATTAATATGTTTCTATTCACGTTACTACAGGAAGCAGCTGGCGGAGGTGCCGGTTACGGTATCGCTGCGCTTGGAGCAGGTGTAGCTGCAGTAGGTGCAGGTATCGGTATTGGTCGCATTGGCGGAAGCGCATTGGAATCAATGGCGCGTCAGCCTGAATTGATGAACGACCTTCGTGCCAACATGATTCTTACTGCTGCACTTGTTGAAGGTGCCGCTTTCTTTGCAATGGTGGTTGGGTTACTTGTAATTTTTATGAAGTAACTGGCTTACCAAAATTTCAAACCGCAGTTTCAACGGTTGGTTGCAACTGCGGTTTTTAAAAGACTGTTAATTTAAATTTTTATTCATTCTTTTTAATTTCTGTTTGTCATGGAATTAGTAAAACCGGCGTTTGGACTCATCTTTTGGATGTTCATTTCATTTGGAATAATTGTTTTTATTCTTAAAAAATATGCCTGGTCTCCTATATTAGGTATGCTGAAAGAACGCGAAGATGGAATTCAAAATGCTTTGGATGCTGCAAAAAAAGCAAAAGAAGAAATGGCTTCTTTACAATCCAATAATGAGCGCATTATTAGTGAAGCCAAAGCTGAACGCGATAAGCTACTAAAAGAAGCTCGTGAAATGAAAGATTCTATTATTGCGGAAGCAAAAGCAAAAGCAGGAAAAGAAGGGGAGAAGCTTATGAGTGCGGCCCGTGAAAGCATTAACAATGAAAAAATGGCGGC
>JAEUTS010000297.1 GCA_016787005.1 Bacteroidia bacterium | reverse complement strand
TGTCCGGCCCATCCAAGAACAGTCTCATAGATCTGTCCGAGGTTCATACGCGATGGCACACCAAGCGGGTTCAACACAATGTCAACAGGAGTTCCATCCGCAAGGAATGGCATATCTTCGGCACGAACAATACGTGCAACGATACCTTTATTACCGTGACGGCCCGCCATTTTATCACCAACTTTCAGCTTACGCTTTTTGGCAATATAAACTTTAGCCAACTGCACGATACCCGCAGGTAATTCATCACCAACAGTAAGATTGAATTTTCTGCGCTTAAATGCACCTAACAGATCATTGTATTTAATGCTGTAGTTATGCAGCAAACGTTCAATTTGCTTATTGGTGTCCTTGTCAGTAGTCCAATGCGTTGGATTAATTGTAACATAATCAATTTTCTCCAATGCCTTTTGAGTGAACTTGGTTCCTTTCGAAATAAGATCCTCCTTCAATGTATTTGTAACACCCTGTGAGGTTTTACCATTTACAATTGAGCTCAGTTTCTGAACCAGTTTATCTTTCAACTCAGCATTCGAGTGATTATATTCTTTATCTATTTTCTCAAGAATTGTTTTCTCATCCGCCTTTGTTTTCTTGTCTTTGATGATACGTGAAAACAACTTCTTGTCTGTAACAACACCGCGAATAGATGGCGGAACTTTCAATGATGCATCCTTTACATCACCGGCTTTATCACCAAAAATAGCGCGTAAAAGCTTCTCTTCAGGCGACGGATCAGTTTCACCCTTTGGAGTGATCTTACCAATCAATATATCACCTTCTTTTACTTCAGCACCAACACGAATCAAACCATTTTCGTCAAGATCTTTGGTAGCTTCTTCACTTACATTCGGGATGTCCGCAGTCAGTTCTTCAAGGCCGCGTTTTGTATCACGTACTTCAAGCACATATTCATCAATATGCAATGAAGTGAACACATCGTCCTGAACTATTTTCTCGTTAATCACAATGGCATCCTCAAAGTTGTAACCTTTCCAGGGCATGAATGCAACTTTTAAATTACGCCCAAGAGCTATCTCTCCATTTTGTGTAGCATAACCTTCACATAATACCTGACCAGGAGTCACTTTCTCTCCCTTTTTAACAATCGGTTTAAGGTTAATACATGTATTCTGGTTGGTTTTACGGAATTTGATAAGATTATAATGTTTTACATCATCATCAAAGCTTACTAATTTTTCAGCGTCGCTTCTGTTGTAGCGGATCACAATTTCATTGGCATCCACATACTCAACTACACCATTCCCTTCAGCATTGATAAGTACCCGCGAATCACGTGCAACAAGACCTTCAAGACCTGTTCCCACGATCGGCGCTTCAGGCCTCAACAATGGCACAGCCTGACGTTGCATATTCGAACCCATCAGGGCACGGTTAGCATCGTCATGCTCAAGAAACGGAATCAATGATGCCGCAATCGAAGAAATCTGGTTTGGAGCAATGTCCATCAACTCAATTTTCTCAGGTTCTACAACAGGATAGTCACCTTCGTAACGGGCAACAACCTTAGCTTCAGTAAAGTTTCCCTTCTCGTCAGTTAGTGTTTTAGATTGAGCGATCGTTTTCTGATCTTCTTCTTCAGCGGTTAAATAAACCAGGTTGTTCAGGTCAACTTTTCCTTTCGCCACTCTGCGGTAAGGCGTCTCAATGAAACCTAACTTATTGATCTTTGCATATACACACAATGAAGATATCAAACCGATGTTCGGACCCTCAGGTGTTTCGATAGTACACAAACGACCGTAATGCGTATAGTGCACGTCACGAACCTCAAAGCCTGCACGCTCGCGCGAGAGACCTCCGGGGCCAAGGGCAGATAGCCTCCTTTTATGTGTGATCTCGGCCAGCGGATTGGTTTGATCCATGAACTGGGAGAGCTGGTTTGTTCCGAAGAACGAATTGATGACGGAAGACAATGTCTTCGCGTTGATCAGGTCGATCGGTGTGAACACCTCGTTATCGCGAACGTTCATACGTTCGCGAATAGTACGTGCCATACGTGCCAAACCTACACCAAACTGTGAATACAATTGTTCGCCAACTGTACGCACGCGCCGGTTACTCAAGTGGTCAATATCATCCACATCTGCTTTCGCATTGATCAGCTCGATCAAATACTTAATGATGGCAATGATATCTTCCTTGGTCAATACCTTCTTTTCAGGATCGATATTAGTACCTAACTTCTTATTAATTCTATAACGACCTACTTCTCCAAGATCGTAACGTTTATCAGAGAAGAATAATTTATCGATAATACCACGAGCAGTCTCTTCATCAGGTGGCTCAGCATTACGCAGTTGACGGTAGATATGTTCAACCGCTTCCTTTTCTGAGTTTGAAGTATCTTTTTGCAGTGTATTGTAAATGATCGCGTAATCGGCAGAGTTAACATCTTCCTTATGCAGGATAATCGCCTTAACATTTGCATCAACAATCATATCAATGTGCGATTCCTCGAGAACAGTTTCGCGATCGATCAGCACCTCATTACGCTCAATAGATACAACTTCACCGGTATCCTCATCCACAAAATCTTCCACCCATGTCTTTAAAACACGTGCAGCCAATTTACGTCCAACAACTTTTAACAAGGCAGCTTTGCTTACTTTTAATTCATCGGCAAGACCAAATATTTCAAGGATCTGTTTGTCACTTTCAAACCCGATCGCTCTTAAAAGAGTAGTTACAGGTAATTTTTTCTTACGGTCGATGTAAGCATACATCACACTGTTGATATCCGTAGCAAACTCTATCCACGAACCTTTAAAAGGTATAATACGTGCGGAGTACAGCTTGGTTCCGTTGGCGTGGCGGCTTTGACCGAAGAAAACACCGGGTGAACGATGCAATTGGGATACAACAACCCGTTCAGCACCATTGATAACGAACGTTCCTTTTGGGGTCATGTATGGAATAGTTCCCAGATACACATCCTGGACAACTGTTTCGAAATCTTCGTGTTCGGCGTCTGTACAATACAGCTTAAGTTTTGCTTTAAGCGGAACACTGTGAGTTAATCCGCGCTCAATACACTCATCGATAGAGTATCGCGGAGGATCTACAAAGTAGTCCAAAAACTCAAGCACGAAATTGTTACGGGCATCGGAAATAGGAAAATTCTCGCTAAACACCTTAAACAATCCTTCGTCTTTACGGTTTTCGCTGGTAGTTTCTAACTGAAAGAAGTCCTTGAACGACTGCAATTGTATATCAAGGAAATCAGGATACTCAACCTGATTTTTACTTTTGGAGAAATTTATTCTCTGATTTTTTTTGTTCTGAGCCAAGGCGATCGAGTATTACGCCTGCCGTGCAAAAATGCAACACAAGCAGGCTGGTTTAAAAAAAATTCAAAACAACTAAAGCCCACTATAAAAGTGAGCTATATGATATGTGATCCGAGTCCTGTCCGGACACAGATCACTATCAATATATTGTAGAATGAGTTTACTTAACTTCAACTTCTGCTCCCGCGTCAGTTAATTGTTTCCTCATGTTCTCAGCATCTTCTTTAGAAACACCTTCCTTAATAGGTTTCGGAGCTCCGTCTACGAGGTCTTTAGACTCTTTCAAGCCAAGTCCTGTAAGTTCTTTAACGATCTTTACAACGCCAAGTTTCTGAGCACCGGCACTTTTAAGAATTACGTCAAATGATGTTTTAGCTTCTGCCGCTGCTGCACCACCTCCGCCGCCTGCTACTGCTACTGCAGCTGCCGGTTCAATACCATGCTCATCTTTTAGCACTTTCGCTAATTCCTGAACTTCTTTTACTGTTAAGCTAACTAATTGGTCAGCTATCGCTTTTACGTCTGCCATTTTTATTGAGTTTTTAATTAATTACTGGTTTATAAATAAATTTTTGAATCATTTTATATTAAGCTGCCGGCGCTGCTTCAGTATTACCTGTAGCTGCATCAGTGCCACCTTCCATTTTTCTGGCCGGGTTTGTAAGAGCCGAAATAACATTCCGGGCTGGAGACTGCAACAAGCCGATGATATCTCCGATCAATTCATTCTTGCTCTTAATGGCAGCAAGAACATCAATCTGGCTATCTCCCAAATAAATTGCCGATTCAACATAGGCAGCCTTTAACAAAGGCCTGTCATTTGTTTTACGGAATTCCTTAAGAATCTTAGCCGGTGCGCTCCCTGATTCACTGAATAATACAGCAGTAGAACCTTTCAACGGAGCACCCATCAGATCTTTGTAATCACGACCGGTGCTTTTTTCAATTGCCTTTTTAAGCAATGAATTTTTCACGACCTGCATCTTTACCTTTTTGTCAAAGAACATCCTTCTTAACTTGCTGGTCTTCTCAGAGCTCAAGGTTGATATGTCGGTCAGATAGAAGTGCGTTGCGGCGGCCAATTGACCGAACAAATCTTCTATCGCCTTTGTTTTTTCTTCTTTGTTCATGATACGTAGTTTATCCGGAATAACTCCGGAGATTTAATTCTGATTATACTCCGGCCAACGTTTTAGTATCTATCTGGATGCTTGGGCTCATGGTACTTGACATGAACACGCTTCTCAGGTAGGCACCTTTTGCCGAGGAAGGTTTTAATTTGATAATAGCCTGTAACAGCTCATTGGCATTATCAGCAATTTTCTGACTGTCGAAAGATGTTTTAGCGCAAGCCGAATGAATATGGCTTTGCTTATCAACTTTGAAATCAATTTTACCACCTTTTGAGTCCGTTACAGCTTTACCGATTTCCATGGTAACTGTACCTGTTTTAGGGTTAGGCATTAAACCCCGAGGACCTAATACACGGCCCAGGGCACCTACTTTACCCATTACACTAGGCATGGTAATAATTACGTCAACATCTGTCCATCCACCCTTGATCTTTTCGATGTACTCATCAAGACCAACATAGTCAGCTCCTGCAGCCTTAGCTTCAGCCTCTTTATCGGGCGTAACTAATGCTAATACACGAACTGTTTTACCGGTACCGTGCGGAAGCGTAACGATACCACGTACCATTTGGTTTGCCTTTTTAGGGTCAACTCCCAGGCGGATACTGAGGTCAACAGTAGAATCAAATTTTGTATTGGTGATCTCTTTTACAATCTTAGCAGCTTCAGCAATGCTATAGGCCTTTGTCTGATCAAACTTGGCCATTGCCGCTTTTCTCTTCTTGGTTAATTTTGCCATTTTATTGGTTTTGCGATGTACAAACGCCATGTAGCACGCGCTACATGGCTCCATCTGTTAATACAAATATCAGAACGGTTTATTACCGCTTACGTTAACACCCATGCTGCGCGCTGTACCGGCTATCATGCTCATTGCAGATTCAACAGTAAAGCAATTCATGTCGGGCATTTTATCTTCTGCGATCTTTTTTATCTGGTCCCAGTTAATAGAACCAACTTTTTTCCTGTTCGATTCAGCAGAACCACCTTTTATCTTTATAGCATCCATAATCTGGGCTGCTACAGGAGGACGTTTAATAATGAAATCAAACGATTTGTCGTTATAAACTGTAATGATAACAGGAAGCACTTTTCCTGCCTGGTCCTGGGTCCTTCCATTGAACTGTTTACAGAACTCCATGATGTTAACACCTTTAGCACCCAAAGCCGGGCCGATCGGAGGAGCCGGATTTGCAGCACCACCTTTGATCTGTAATTTTACGAATGCACTTACTTCTTTTGCCATGTTTATTTTAGTTTAAAGTTCAAGGTTCAAAGTTCAAAGTTTTGACTGGAAGCGAAAAAACTGTGAACTATAAACTACAAACTATGATTATGCTCTTTCAACTTCAAGGAAACCCAGTTCAAGTGGAGTGTTACGTCCGAATATTTTTACCATTACTTTAAGGGTTTTCTTTTCTTCATTAATTTCTTCAATAGTTCCGGTAAAACTGTTGAACGGGCCGTTAATTACTTTAACAGCTTCTCCAACAACAAACGGATTAGTTATCTGGGCCTCACTTTCAGCCAATTCATCAACCTTACCCAAAATACGGTTTACTTCCGATAAACGAAGTGGAGTAGCATTGCCCGCCTTATCACCTAAAAAACCTATAACACCTGAAATGTTTTTCAAAATATGCGGCACCTCTCCTACCAATGCTGCTTCAATAAGTACATAGCCCGGAAAGAAACTTCTCTCTTTACTAACCTTTTTTCCGGCACGGATCTGATAAACCTTCTCGGTTGGTATCAAAACCTGCGAAACAAAATCCTTTAAGCCAAGACGATTTATTTCATTTTCGATATACTCCTTCACCTTCTTCTCTTTACCGCTTATTGCGCGGACAACATACCATTTCTTCACAGAGCTACCTTCTTTTACTTGTACATTCTGGCTCATTTGTTTTTATTTTAAATTAAAACATTTGATAAAAAGCTTCCATCAGCTTATTAAAAACTGTATCCATCGCAAAGATCAACAAAGCGATGATCAACGAAGCAACCATAACAACAATCGCACTTCCCTGCAATTCACTCCAGGTTGGCCAGGAAACTTTCGTTAAAAGTTCACTCGTTGTTTCTTCAAAATATGTTTTGATCCTGCTCATTATTCTTTATTTTATTTCTTAACCTTCTTTGCACGGGCACCTGGACTCGAACCAAGATCAACGGTTTTGGAGACCGCTATTCTAGCCATTGAACTATGCCCGTCTTTGGCCCCAATTCCTCCATTTTTAATTCTTACCCCCTCAACACGTGCGTTTATTACGCAAATTTCAATTCCCTTTAGAGGGCAGTAAAGGTGTCCACGAAATTCCGGGGACACCTTTATCTCCTCTTAACTCTTTAAATTAATTACTTTATGATTTCAGTAACCTGTCCTGCACCAACTGTTCTGCCACCTTCACGGATAGCGAAACGCAAACCTTTATCCATAGCAACCGGCACAATCAACTTAACTGTAATAGTTACGTTATCACCAGGCATTACCATTTCACGTCCTGTTGGCAAATCAATTTCCCCTGTTACGTCAGTTGTACGTAAATAGAACTGAGGACGGTATTTATTATGGAAAGGCGTGTGACGACCACCTTCTTCTTTCTTTAAAACATAAATCTCAGCTTTGAATTCAGTGTGAGGAGTGATAGAACCTGGTTTAGCAATTACCATACCTCTCCATATCTGTTCTTTATCAACACCACGAAGAAGTAAACCAACGTTATCACCGGCTTCACCACTATCCAAAAGTTTACGGAACATCTCAACACCAGTAATAGTTGATTTCAATTTTGTATCCTGCATACCAAGAATCTCAACTTCATCGCCTACCAGGATCTTCCCTGTTTCAATACGACCAGTAGCAACAGTTCCGCGACCCGTGATCGAGAAAACGTCTTCCACTGGCATCAGGAAAGGTTTGTCAATTTCACGTACAGGAATCGGAATGAAGTTATCAACCGCATCCATCAGGTCCATGATACTTTTCACCCATTTTGGGTCATTGTTCAAACCACCAAGAGCTGAACCTTCTATAATAAGCTTATCATCATTATCGTAACCATAAAATTTAAGAAGGTCTTTCACTTCTTCTCTAACAAGCATAACCATTTCGGGATCATCAACAGCATCCACTTTATTCAGGAACACAACAACTTTAGGTACACCAACCTGGCGGGCCAAAAGAATATGTTCGCGGGTTTGAGGCATTGGCCCATCGGTTGCCGCAACTACCAATATAGCACCATCCATCTGAGCAGCACCAGTTACCATGTTCTTTACATAGTCGGCGTGGCCAGGACAGTCAACGTGTGCATAGTGACGCTTTTCAGTTGCGTACTCTACGTGTGAAGTATTAATGGTGATACCACGTGCCTTTTCTTCAGGAGCGTTGTCGATCGAAGAGAAATCTCTTACCTGCGCCAAACCTTTGCTTGCAAGTACCGTAGTGATAGCTGCGGTTAAAGTAGTTTTACCATGGTCTACGTGACCTATGGTTCCAATGTTTACGTGTGGTTTGGAACGATCGAATTTTTCTTTAGTTGCCATATCAATTGATTATTTAAGGTGTTTATACTGATTTTATTTTCTTACAAAATTCATTTTTTATTCCCTGCTGCCTTTTACCATGCATTGAGAATCATCATCTATAACGCTTGAGTTTGACCCAGATATATATCCGGGGCGACCTCCAAACAGCTTGTGAGCTGTTGATGAGGATTGAACTCACGACCTCTTCCTTACCAAGGAAGTGCTCTACCACTGAGCTACAACAGCTTTTCCGGTTCATTGATCCAGGCTTCAGGTTAAACCTGAAACCAGCAACCTTAAACCCAGTGTGAGCGGAAGACCGGGCTCGAACCGGCCACCCTCAGCTTGGAAGGCTGATGCTCTACCAAATGAGCTACTTCCGCTTAATTCAAGTTCCACGTGTAAAGAACGTGGGGAGAATAGGATTCGAACCTATGAACTCCGAAGAGGACAGATTTACAGTCTGTTGCCTTTGGCCACTTGGCTATCTCCCCAAAATCAACCGGAATTAGCATAAACAGAGCCGATGGAGGGATTCGAACCCCCGACCAGCTGATTACAAATCAGCTGCTCTGGCCAACTGAGCTACATCGGCCTGTACTCAAGCATTTTAAAGAACTTATATACAATAAAAAAGCAGCCCTTTTTTAAAAGGACTGCAAATCTATAAAACTATTAGTAACCTACAAAATAAAAATGGTCTTTTTTACAAAAAATGACTTGATTGGAACAAAATTTGATATAAATGTCATTTTCCTACAATCCTTTCACCTTTTCCTTATATTTTTTAACCTGGTTGGTAAGAGCAATTACGCTCATATCAACAGCTTCTTCAAAGGTTTTACACTGCTTTTTTACAAACAGATCATTTCCGCGGATCTGGATCTTTATCTCGGCAACCTTATTCTCTGTATTACTGGATTTATCGAGCTTAAGGAAAACCTCGCCTCCTATAATTCCATCATAATAGCGACCTAATTTATTTACTTTTTCTTGTACAAATTCGAGCAACTTGCTATCAGCGTCGAAATGGATTGATTGGATCTTGATGTTCATAACCGGAAATTTTGGTGGTTAATACTTTGTTTATTATTCTTTTGTTATGCTTTGGGGTGAGCCTGCTTGTGAACCGTCTTCAGTTTCTCTACCGTATTGTGCGTGTACACTTGTGTCGCGGCCAGGCTGGAGTGACCAAGTAACTCTTTAATGACGTTCAAATCGGCTCCGTTATTCAGCATGTGTGTGGCAAATGTATGACGCAATACGTGCGGGCTTCGCTTTTCAACTGTTGTTATCATACTAAGATAATTATTAATTACCCTGTATACTAATTTTTCATATACTTTGTTTCCTTTTTCAGTAACAAAAAAGTGTGTTTCACTAATATTGTTGATTTTCGCTTTCTGAGCCAGGTATTTTTTGATCCTGGGCTTTAATGAATCGGCAAATGGAATTATGCGTTCTTTATTTCGTTTGCCCAGCACCTTTATGGTGCAATTATACATGTCTACATTTTGTTGTTTCAATCCAACCAACTCGGCCAAACGAATACCTGTTGCATAAAAAAGTTCGATCATCAACTGGTTGCGAATACCTGCAAAGTCATCGCCAAAATCAACATTATCGAGCAGTTTATCCATATTATCCTTCTCTACAAATACAGTTAACCGCTTGGATATTTTAGGTGTCTGTATCTTAGGCATTGGATTTTCGGTCACAACTCCCTGGCGCAGCAGGTACTTATAAAATGTTTTTAATGCCGTAATCTTATGATTTATAGTTCGCGCAGAAATTTTTTGTTCCATTTGACTCACCACCCATGAACGGATAAGCAAGTGGTTAACCCCTTCAATTGTTTCTATTTTGTAATTTTCAAATAAATAGGAGATGAATTGATCCAGATCTGTATTGTATGATATTACCGTATGCCCGGAAAGTCGTTTTTCGTATTGGAGGTATTGGAGGAAGTTATCTTTTAATTGAAGTATCGTCATTATTATCAACACTTATAATTATAACGAAGTTACAGAAAAAATGTTGCAGCATAATTTCAGTATGTATGGATGCATTACGTTCATATACCTTTTAAGAAAAAACAGACAAAAAAAATAGCAACCGATTTTCTTCGATTGCTATTTAATAAAATATAATTACAACTGATTACTCAGCGTCTTCGCCGGCTTGCAGCTTTTGCTTGTATCTTGCGTGAATGATCTCTTCGCGCCTTACTACTGAAGGTTTTGTGAATTTTTGACGTTCACGTAATTCTTTCACAACACCTGTTTTTTCAAATTTCTTTTTGAATTTTTTCAGGGCTTTTTCGATCGATTCACCTTCTTTTACTTGTACTATTAGCATGTTGTTTCTTCTTATGTTTTATTAATAGGGCTGCAAATATATTAAAAAAAGTAAAAACGGGAAAGAATAAAGAAAATTTAATTGGTCAAAATTATTACCTTCTGCATACACACCCCTCCATGCGCACTAAAAATCAACCCACCCCCTCTCGCATGCACTTTGGCCTACCCACAGAGGGGATAAAAAAAGTGCTTTTATTTCAATATTTCCCTCGAAATAACCAATTTCTGGATTTCGGAAGTCCCCTCACCTATTGTACAAAGTTTTGAATCGCGATAGTACTTTTCGACCGGAAAATCCTTGGTATAACCATATCCTCCGAATATTTGCACAGCTTCTGTTGAAACTTTTACGGCTACTTCTGAGGCATAGTATTTGGCGAAAGCGCTTTCTTTACTCACCTTTTTATGTCGATTCTTGAGGTCTGCAGCCCTATAAGTGAGCAACTCAGCGGCTTCAATTTGCGTAGCCATATCAGCAAGCTTAAAAGCAATGGCCTGAAACTCAGCAATGGGCTTACCAAATTGCTCACGCTCTTTGGAATATTTTACAGCAGCCTCAAATGCGCCTTTAGCAATACCCACAGATAATGATGCTATAGATATGCGCCCACCATCCAGCACCTTCATGGATTGAATAAAGCCATCACCAACTTCACCAAT
Organism: Bacteroidia bacterium; assembly: GCA_016787005.1. Lineage (GTDB taxonomy): Bacteria > Bacteroidota > Bacteroidia > JABDFU01 > JABDFU01 > JABDFU01. Next base: position 12,763 of record JAEUTS010000297.1, on the reverse strand, counting down.
AACCTGACTTTTATGAACCCTGCAATTTTGAAAAATTAACTCCGTAGTTTCAGAGGCCCGCATCCCTAATTTATTTTCCTTGCGACCTGAGGAGAAGCCAGCTGTCCCTTTTTCAATAATAAAGGCTGTCATTCCATGGGAATCTCCCTTTTCGCCGGTTCGGGCAATTACAACAGCTACATTGCATGATTTGCCGTGCGTGATAAAGTTCTTAGAGCCATTGAGAACATAATAATCTCCATCCTTAACAGCTGTGGTGGACATATTACCTGAATCAGAACCGGTTCCTACTTCCGTAAGGCCCCATGCCCCGATCCACTCTGCTGTAGCAAGTTTGGGTAAATATTTGCGCTTTTGTTCTTCATTCGCGCATAATAAGATATGTCCTGTACATAGCGAGTTATGTGCCGCCATTGACAAACCTATGGAACCGCATATTTTTGACAACTCCACTATTGCCGTTACATACTCCGTATAAGTAAATCCTGACCCGCCATATTCTGTTGGAACAAGCACCCCCATCAACCCCAATTCTCCCAACTTTTTAAAAACTTCAATGGGAAAGATCTGCGCTTCATCCCACTCCATAAGCTTTGGTTTGATATGTTCTTCTCCAAATTTGCGGATCATATCAGCTATCATACGCTGATTTTCGTTCTGACTGAAATCAATTGAAGCAGATTCCTGTGTTAAATGCTCACTTGTCATTGTTCATTCGTTTATTGGTAATTGTCAATCGGTTAATTGGTCATTGCTACCCAATGACTATTGCCCAAAGAACAATTGACCCATCTGTTAATACTCCACTAAACTAATAATATTTCGTGAATGTTGACTTATCATTTGCTGTCCATTTAAAAATTTCAATTCCAAAAGAAAAGCAAAACCTATTACATTACCCTTTTGGCTTTTAATTAAGCGAGCTGCTGCATCTGCAGTTCCGCCTGTTGCAAGAACATCATCGTGTATCAACACATTCCAACCGGGTTTTATATCATCAACCTGCAATTCCATTTCGGCTGTCCCGTACTCCAGATTATATTCATAGCTGACCGGCTTATATGGCAATTTTCCCTTTTTACGAACCAGAACCAATGGAACATTTAATCGGTTAGCCAACATAATTCCAAACAAAAAACCACGGCTTTCAATAGCAACAACCGCATCTATTTTCTGATTATTGAGACGTGCAACAAATTCATCAACGACAGAATCACAAAGTTGTGCGTTTTGGAAAATTGGCGTTATGTCCCTGAATAATATTCCGGGCTTTGGAAAATCGCGTACATCGCGGATAACTGACTTAAGCTGCAATTGCACCTCATCCGTTCTTCGGGCACCTTCTCCAAATGGAGAAGGGATGCGGTACAATTTTTTATTTCGGTATATCAATTTATTTTGTTGTTAAATAGGGTGCAAGTTTAAGATAAAGCTCATCGGTTACCAAGTGAAGTCTTTTAATATTGTCAATATTTTCATAAGACCCATGCTGATCGCGGTAATTAACAATAAGGTTGGCAATATTGGATTTAATATAAGGATGCTTCCTTAACTCATCGACACTTGCCTTATTGATGTTTATCAAGGCCAACCGTTCAGGATCAAGCACTAACTGCTGTGAAACGAGAGTATACATGGATGAATCCAAACCATACACTTCTCTCAACTGTTCCATTTTGTAAAAGCCGCCCAACTTTTTCCGATAACTTATTATGCGATGAGCAAATGATGGACCAACACCTCTCAGTTTTACAAGAGCTATTGAGTCGACTGTATTTAATTCTGTCCTTCGACTCCGCTCAGGGTAAACCTCTCTACTCTGCTCAGGGTATACCGTTAGAGGAGAAAACCGTTGAGTGCTATCCAATAAAATATAGGGTTCAAGTGTTTGATAAAGAGTTTCCTTTAGACCATATATTTTTTTCAGATCTTCCTTTTTGTAAAAGTGGCCCCCTTTACTTCTGTAGTTGGACAATGTATGAATAAGCCGCTCTGAGAAACCCAATTGTTTTAACTCATCCGGAGTAACAGTATTCGGGTTGAAGTTAAATAATTGTTCTTCCTTTTCTGAAACAACAGTATGATCAATTTCCAGGGACGAAAGAGTAAGTTGTTCCCCGGATGTGTCAATCGTATGAAGATCCTGCAATTGTTTGACTTGTTCTTGTATGTAATTAAAATCTACAGGAGGCGGTTTTACCAGAAATGGAACTAATTGAATTGAAATGATAAGCAGAACGATAATAGATAAAAGGATGATGATACCGTTTCGCTCTCGGTTATTGAAGGTGAAATATTGTTTGAGGAAATGTTTCATGCCCCACCCAGCCTCCCCTCCTTCGACTCCGCTCAGGAGGCGCCGGAGAAAAAGGCTAATTATGTTTTAATTTTTTATTAACGAAATAAATTGGCAAACCTAATAATACAATTAACAATCCTAAACCTGCACTGTTTGGCTTGTATATAAGCAGGTCGACACAGATGAGCGTTGTTATAATTATATACAATACCGGCAGAACTGGATATCCCCATGCTTTATAAGGGCGTTCCGTATCGGGCTCCTTTTTTCTTAAAATAAATATCCCGACAATTGTCACGATATAAAAAATTAAGGAAGCAAAAGTAGAATACTCTAACAGATCGCCATACTTGCCGGACAAGCAAAGTGCCGATGCCCATATACATTGAAGAGCCAATGCAAAACCGGGAACTTCTTTACGATTGAGCTCTCCGGCCTTTTTGAAAAACAATCCATCATTACTCATAGCATAAAACAAGCGTGCACCTGAAAGGATCAGACCATTATTGCAACCAAAAGTTGATACCATAATTAATGCAGCCATAATGTAAGTTGCCGACTGACCGAATATCATATATGCAGCAGCAGCCCCAACCCTGTCATTATCAGCAAATTGAATGCCATTAGCTACCACATCAACTGCATTCGGATCGCCCTGAAGGGGTAATAGGGCCAGATAAGCAATATTGGCTAAAATGTATATTATAGTAACAACCAAGGTTCCGACAAACAAACTGCGCGGAATATTTTTCTGAGGGTCCTTTATTTCACCGGCTATAAAAGTTACATTATTCCATGCATCACTTGAAAATAGAGGGTTGATTATTGTGGCTCCCAAAGCACCTATTAAAGCCCAACCAGCTATTTGTTCAATTGTCACTGTTCCGTCGGCACCCAGTGTTGTTTTCGTTGCATTCCACATATCATTGAGGTTATGTGACAGCACACCCGTATTTGAGCCAATGATCAGACCTAAAATTATAATTGCAAATAAGGCGAATACTTTTGCTGAAGTGAATACAAGTTGTACCACTTTCCCGTTTCGCACCCCTCGGCTATTTGAAAATGTTAAAAACACAATACTTCCAATTGCGAGAACCTGAGCAGAAGTAATTTTAAAATCACCGGCCTGTAACAAAACAGTATTTAAGGAAGGAATAAAAACTGCAGCGTATTTGGCAAATGCAACAGCCACAGCCGCTATTACACCTGTTTGAATAACCGCAAAAACGGTCCAGCCATAAAGAAATGAAACGAGGGGATTGTACGCACGTTGAATGTAAACATACTGACCGCCTGCTTTAGGCATCATCCCTGCCAACTCACCATAACTAAGAGCTGCTGCAATGGTTACAAACCCTGTTATTAACCACAACAACAGTATATATCCCGAACTACCTACATCACGGGCCATTTGAGATGTAACAATGAAAATGCCCGAACCGATCATGGAACCTGCCACGATCATTGTAGCATCAATAAATCCGAGTGAGCGTTTGAGTTCCGGTGCTGACATAAAATATAAGGGCAGCAAAGCCACCCTTATTATTATTTTGAGTGTGGATGATGCTTAAGCTTACTATTATGCCGGCTATACATGAAAAATATAAAAAGGCCTGCCACCATCCAAACGACTGCTGTTAAAAGTGTCATCTGATCGAGAGACACAATCATTGATGAACAAACAAGTACACCAAGTATTGGAACCAACGGAACTAACGGTGTTTTAAACGGCCGAGGACGATGAGGGTCAGACCTGCGCATGATCATAATGCCTACGCATACGAGTACAAACGCAAATAATGTTCCGATCGAAGTAAGATCACCGGCCACACTACCCGGAATAAAACCTCCAAAGAAACCTACAAAAAGGAATAAAATTAAATTAGATTTCCACGGAGTTCTGAATTTGGGATGCAGATCGGAAAAAACTTTGGGCAATAACCCATCCTTCGACATTGAATAAAACACCCGTGATTGCCCCATTAACATAACGAGCATGACGGAAGAAAATCCAGCAAGAATCGCTACAGATATAAGCGTTGCCAGCCAATTATAACCCGGCATATAATTCTTTATCGCATAAGAAACAGAGGCCTCTTTACCTGATTTTACAAAATCGGTAAATGGAGCAACGCCGGTAAGGACATGTGAAAATAAAACATAGAGCAACGTACAAACAGCCAGAGATCCCAGAATACCTATGGGCATGTCGCGTTTAGGATTTTTCGCTTCCTGGGCAGCTGTTGAAACCGCATCAAAACCAATAAAGGCAAAGAAAACAATTGCCGCACCTCTCAAAATTCCCATCCAACCATGATTAAAAGTTGGCGAGTAGTCGTATACCTTTCCATTGCCAAGATCGACAGGAGGCGCATCGGGTGGAATGATATACGGAGTATAATGAGATGGATTAATAAATTTCCAACCAATGGTGATAAATAAAAGTACAATGGCCACTTTAACAAACACAATGATGCCGTTCACAATGGCTGATTCCTGTGTTCCTTTTATAAGAAGAAACGTTAGCGTCAAAATAATAAATAATGCCGGCAAATTCACGAAACCATGCAATCCTTCAGGTGAAACTTCAAATGGAGAATGACACCATCGAAAAGGAATGGCGCCTCCCAACAGATTATTAAAATACTCACTCCAGGCTATTGAAACTGTTGCAGCACCGAGTGCATATTCAAGAATAAGCGCCCAACCAATGATCCAGGCAACCAGTTCTCCCATAGTTGCGTAAGCATAGGTATAGGCACTACCCGCAATAGGTATCATTGAAGCGAATTCGGCATAACAAAGTCCCGCGAAAGCACAGCCAATGGCTGCAATAATAAATGAGTATGTTACCGCATTACCCGCATGTTCTCCGGCGGCCGCTGCGGTCCTTACAAAAAGGCCGGCACCAATAATAGCTCCTATACCAAGTGCTACGAGACTCCAGGCGCCTAATGTTCGCTTAAGACCTGATTCGGAATCAGAAGCTTCGGACATTAAATGATCGAGTGATTTTTTTCGTCTGAGAGACATGATCTATAAATTAAGAATTAAAAATCGAAAATTAACACGGAACGAATATAAAGAAGTTTTGGATTAAAAGAAGGCGGGAATAAATTACTTTTGAAAAAAATATACCATTTGACGTTCATAAACAAATACGTAATTGTATTAATCGCTGCGATACTTGTTTTTTGCGCCTCGAATATAAATTGGGGCGGTGACAAATGGAGAAATATTGTATTAAGCGATGGCAAAGGTTATTATGCTTACCTCCCTGCCATATTTATATACCACGATCTTAACCTTGGCTTTTACGACAGTATTGAACATAAGTATTATTACAAAAACACCTATTACGATTACAGGGCAGATGACGAACAAGGCCATGTAATTGATAAATATTTCAGCGGGACTGCAGTACTAATGCTTCCCTTTTTCCTACAAGCGCACATATTCGCGCTTCTGGCAGATTTACCGGCGGACGGCTATTCCAAATTCTATCCCATAGCCATTAACATTGCCGCCATTTTTTATTTAGTTGCCGGATTATTTTTCCTGAAACGTTTGCTGAGATTTTATACTCCAAATGAATCAGTTATAAGCTTTGTACTTATTGTTTTTGCATTTGGCACTAATTTGTTTTACTATGCCATTACAGAACCGGCTATGTCGCATGTATATTCGTTTTTCTGCATTACCGCCCTTGTCTATTATTATAAATGTTTTACGTTTACTTTCAGCAATAAGCACATCTTCTATGGTGCCCTACTTTTAGGCTTAATAATGCTTATAAGACCTGCAAATGGTCTTGTTTTATTTGCGTTGCCGTTTATTTGCAACAACCCCAAACAATTTGCAGCCACAATTTCAATTATTCTCAAAAACAAGCTTCAATCTATAATTGCAATCCTGATTCCTTTTGCAATTATTTCAATCCAGTTCATCATTTATAAATTGGCCACCGGACATTTTTTTGTTGATGCGTACAGACATGAACACTTCAACTGGTTGAAACCCGAATTTGTAAATATTCTATTTAGCTATAAAAAGGGTCTATTTATTTATACGCCGGTAGCATTACTTTCTTTAGCCGGACTCTTTCACCTTTTCAAACAGAATCGTTATCAGCTATTTTCATTCCTCGGATTTTTTATTCTGCTTACATACGTACTTTCATCCTGGTGGTGCTGGTATTATGGTGGAAGTTTTGGGTTGCGCGCGTATATTGAATTTTATTCATTGTTCGCGATCCTCATGACAATTGCATTAACAACTATTTCAAATAAGATTTTAAAAAACATTTACAATTCATTGATTGTGCTCGCGGTTATTATATGCATGATACAGACTTACCAATACAGGTATTATCAGATACACTGGAGTGAGATGACGAAAGAAAAATATTGGGATGTGTTTTTAAGGGTGGATAAATTGACCTCTCCCCAACCCTCTCAAAACGGGAGGGAGTAAAAACCTATTTTTTCAATTGTTCATCAAGTATAGCAAGTCCTTCCTTAAAAGAGTGCGGGGTATAACCCAACTCTTTAATTGCCTTATCAAGTATAAAACCTGTGCGGGGTGGCCGTTTAGCTGCCTGATTAAGAGTATCGGACTTTATCGGATTTACAATTGACTTATCGAGCTTCCAGAAATCAGCCACAGCATATACAAGATCGAGAATACTCATAATATCCTTTCCAGACACATTATAAATGCCTGTGGCACCTTTCAACGCGGCAAGTATACAGCCCTGTGCCAAATCTTCGGCAAGTGTAGGCGCACGAAACTGGTCATCTACCACATTAATTTTTTCTCCTTTGGCTAAGGCTCCTTTTGCCCACAAAACGATATTGGTACGGCTCATATTATCAACAATACCATAAACAATAATTGTACGAAGTATAGCCCATTTTATTTTGCTTGCCTGAAGCACCTTTTCCGATTCATATTTTGACAAAGCGTAGTAGCTAAGAGGATTCGGCTTGTCGTCTTCCTTATAAGGACCGGCTTCCCCGTCGAATATGAAATCTGTAGAGAGATGAATAAGTTGAGGATTGTTGGTTGTTGGTTGTTGGTTCAAAGTTGAAAGAACATCCACTATATTTTGAACCGCTACTACATTGGCTTTCCAGCACTCTTCCTTTTGGGTTTCGCAGGCATCCACATTAGTCATCGCGGCAGTGTTGATCACCACATCAGGCCTGTGCTTATTAAGTATTGCTTCGACCTGTTTTTTATCACTTATGTCAAGAGATTCAAAGATGTATCCTGATTTTTCAATTATCCTGTTCTCCCCTTTTGAAGTAGCAATGATGAACAGATGAGTCACTTCAGGCCAAATACAATTTCCAATAGGCTTTTGGCCGGCATTGAGCTTTAATAGTGCGTAAACGATCTTTTGTCCTAGCAGGCCATTACTGCCCGTGATTAATATCTTCATGATCTGTTAATCGTCCTAAATGAGAGTAATTAAACAAATATCTCCCTCAGCTTTCCAATCTGCTCAGCGGTTCCCAATACAAAAAGTTTAGCGTCATGAATCATTTTGGTATCCGGAGAAGGATTAACAACATACTCGCCCTGTGCTGTTTTGAAGCCAATGATATTGGCTCCTGATTTATTACGTATTTCCAGTTCGCGAATAGTTTTGTTCTTGAAGTGATCGGGCAAATTATCGAAGGTGATCTCTTCCAGACGAATATTATCACCCCCCTGCCCGGTAATAAAATCAACAAATTCAATTACATCTGGCTTCAAAACAAGAGATGCCATGTGCGCGCCACCTATTTTATCAGGCATAATAACATTATTTGCTCCAGCAACTTTTAGCTTCTTATCTGTATTGTCGTCTGATGCACGACTGATGATAGTCAATTTCGGATTAAGGGCACGGGCAGATAGCACAATAAAAAGGTTATCAGCATCAATAGGCAAAGTAGTGATTAAAGCACGAGCCTTGGAAATTCCTACACTTTCAAGAACTTCATCGCGGGTTGAATCGCCTTCAAGAACAAGTTCCCGGTATTTTTGATTCATACCGGCAATCACATCCCGCTTTTTCTCAATAACCACAAATCGCTGATTATGATTCTTTAATACATGAGCAGCCTGTTTGCCGTTACGACCGTAACCGCAAATAATGACATGATTCTCTAATTTTTTTATTTCGTTTGTCACTCTTAAGTTTCTAAAGTACGAATTTAATTCACCATCTATAACATATTGTGAAATTGCAGTTACTGCGAATGCAAAGGTACCAAAACTAGTAATAATTAACACTGATGTGAATAAGCGGCCGGCATCGCTCAGAGGATGAACCTCCTGAAATCCAACGGTTGCAATAGTTATTATGGTCATATAAAACGCATCGAAAAAACCATATCCTTCGATGAGTACAAAACCAATAATGCCAATAAATGTTATAGCTATAATTAATGCTATAGCCAAATATATTTGCTTAAACCTAATCATAATAAATATTCGAAGCTAAGGTATAAAAACACGGCATAAATCTCACAAATACGAGACACGAAATACTACAACCAACACTAATGATATCTTTTATTGCTTTAAATTAGAAAAGTAAATAGTATTTTTGCAAAGATCAGATTTACAGAGAAGACCAATAGCACTAAATGGCTTTCTTTCTCGTAAAATAATATACACAAGGAAGAGAAAATCAATATGGCAAAAAAAAACAATTCAATACTCAATAAAAACTCACTTGAGTTTTTAAAAAATTATCTTAACAATGCCTCTCCAACTGGCTTTGAAAGTGAAGGGCAAAAGCTATGGCTCAATTATATAAAACCGTATTCTGACGACTATTTTGTTGATACGTATGGAACAGCTGTAGCCGTTATCAACCCCAAAGCCGAATATAAAGTTGTTATTGAAGCACATGCTGATGAAATTTCGTGGTTTGTAAATTATATTACTGAGGAAGGTTTTATTTACGTTCGAAGAAATGGAGGATCCGATCATCAGATCGCGCCTTCAAAAAGGGTGAACATACATACCTCAAAAGGAATTGTTAAAGCTGTATTCGGCTGGCCGGCCATACATGTACGGGAAACATTGAAAGAAGAATCGCCTACTTTAAAAAATATTTTTTTAGATTGTGGCTGTAAATCAGCTAAAGAAGTTGAAAGCCTTGGAGTACATGTAGGCTGCGTTATCACCTATGAAGATGAGTTTATCACTTTGAATGACAGGTACTTTGTAGGGCGCGCACTGGACAACCGCATTGGCGGATTTATGATAGCTGAAGTGGCGCGTTTACTGAAAGAGAAAAAAACAAAACTGCCTTTCGGATTATACATCACCAACTCTGTACAGGAAGAAGTTGGTTTGCGCGGAGCTGAAATGATCGTGCAACGGATAAAACCAAATGTTGCTATTATTACCGATGTATGCCACGACACACAAAGTCCGATGATGAATAAGATTTCAAATGGCGACCTTAGTTGCGGCAAAGGTCCAGTATTAACCTATGGTCCTGCTGTACAAAATAACTTATTAAAACTGATCATCAATGCTGCAGGCAAGAAAAAAATTCCTTTCCAGCGACAGGCTGCATCACGCGTAACAGGGACGGACACTGATGCATTTGCTTATTCCTTAGGAGGTGTTGCTTCAGCGCTGATCTCTTTGCCATTGCGCTACATGCATACCACTGTTGAGATGGTACATAAAACGGATGTAGAAAATGTTATCCGGCTTATTTATGAATCATTATTGGCAGTTAAGAAGAATCACGATTTTAGTTATTTGAAGTGAGTGAGATGTGAGATGTGAGATCTGAGACGGAAGACGGAAGTTGGAAGAAGGGATGCAGAAGACAGAAGTAGCCCAACATGAAGGGTTAATAAGTATAAACCTGGTTGGAATAAGTCCATACCAACCTCGGCTCGATAGCATCGTGGTGCAAATGCGCGACACAATATTTTTTATCAAAAACAATTTCAAATTTCTCTCGTTTATTTTTAACCACAAGCATTACTTCCATTTTTTCCATTTTCGGAATTTGAAAACCACCAGCTTTACCAAGAGCTAATTTACTGTTCATAAGTCCGGATGCGATCATTTTTTTATTGACCCACACTTCAACCGAATCGTTTTCAAATCCTGAATCAAAACCTATAAATGCAGTCTTCTCATCATTTGGGATCGGACCAAGCGCTTCTCTGATAGGAGTGTTGGCAATGGTATCGTAAGTTATTCTGATTGTTCCGACTCTTAAGCTTTGAGCTACTGAATTCAAAGGAATAAAGAAGAGAAGGTGAGCAACAATTAAGAGCATGAGGATCAATACAAACTTTCTGGTATCCATTTTTCAACTTCTTATTTGATCATAACAAAAAATAAATGAATGGCTTCTGTTATATCAACTAAAATCACTCCTCCAACGCCTTATTCACCGAGTACGCCCTCCACTTCTGAATAACACTTGCCATATCTTCGGGCAATTCCGAATCAAAATGAACCTTCTTTTGGGTTGTAGGGTGTATAAAACCAAGCGATTTAGCATGCAATCCGTGCCTTGGCATCATTTTAAAGCAATTTTCAACAAACTGTTTATACTTAGCAAAAGTCGTGCCTTTCAATATTCTATCGCCGCCATATACTTCATCATTAAAAACAGGATGTCCGGCGTACCTCATATGCACACGTATCTGATGCGTCCGGCCTGTTTCAAGTCTGCACTCCACAAGTGTTACATAGCCGAAACGCTCAAGAACTTTGTAGTGAGTAGTTGCATGCCGGCCAAATTCACCACCGGGAAAAATGTCCATCTTTTTCCTGTCCTTTAAGCTGCGTCCAATGTGGCCGGTAATAGTTCCTTCATCCATTTTGGGGTCGCCCCAAACGAGGGCCCAATAGGTTCGGTCAATAGTATGATCGATAAAATTTTTAGCAAGCTTGGTCATGGCAGCGGCCGTTTTGGCTATCACAAGAATACCTGAAGTATTTTTATCAATACGATGTACGAGTCCGGGGCGGATACGCGCATCAATATCTTTATCATTGTATTCGCGTATAGGTAAATTAGCGAAATGGTACACAAGCGCGTTCATTAAAGTCCCCTTATAATTGCCGTATGCGGGATGAACCACCATGCCGGCTTCTTTGTTAACAATAATCAGGTCATCATCTTCGTAAACAATATTTAAGGGAATATTCTGGGGAACGAGTTCTATTTCGCGTGGAGGTTCCGCCAAAAGAATCGTTATGGTATCCAGGGGCTTTACCCGATAGTTTGATCGTACGGGTTTTCCATTTACATATATTGTGCCAGCTTCAGCTGCCTGTTGAATTTTCGAACGTGTTGCATTAGCAATACGACTCATCAAAAACTTATCAATACGAATAAGCTCTTGCCCTTTATTAGTTACAAAACGGAAATGCTCAAATAATTCCTGCTCATCATCGGGTATTTCCTGTTCAGTGGTTGTCATTTCATCAGCGGACAACAGCCACCCGTTTTATAATTGAGTTGGAGTTTTCGCCTGCTATCTTAAGGAAGTAAAGACCCTGAGCGAGTTGAGAAACATCTATACTTTCAGCGGTAAAATTATTTTCAGTCCAAACAACTTTTCCGTACATATCAATCATACTTACATGAATGCTTCCCAATTTGAAGCGATCGTTTAAATTAATATTCAGCTTATCCTGTGCAGGATTGGGGTACACTTCAAAATCAAAATTCGAAGCTTTCTGCCCATGAATTCCTGCTATAGAAAACTGTTCTCCAAACACAGGCCTCAACATTACCGAACCTTTAAAATTTGATGGCTGCCATACATTCGAAACACTTATAAATGTATTGCTTAAAGAATTATTATTCAGATCGAAACCTACATTTAACAGATCAGAGGTGTTTTGTACCCAACCAAAAAAATAGGTTCCCGGCGACAATAACAGAGCCGGATTGTTAAGCCTATAGGTATGAAATTGATTTTCTCCAATGTCATATACAGGTTTAACAACACTATCCTGATAAATCATCGTACCCGGAACTCCACCGTTGTTGCTCCATACCGCCAGTCGAAAAGAATAGGTTATTGCATTTGTAATTAAAGGATTAAAATATAATTGAATTGCCCTTAATGTATCTGCAACATTCAACGTATATCGAATTGCCAATTTTTGGGAACCACCAATTAAACCATATCCTGCTTCAGCTGTACCATCATCATAGGCATAATAATTGTAAAATTTCTGGTAAAACCGTATCGTATCATTATAGTTATTCAGATCAGGGATTGATTTTAAATAGCTCTCCCAAATATATACTGCACTATCCGTTAATGCCGGTATTACATAGTTTAAGGGAGGAGTTGCAAACGGAGGATATTTGCATAAACCAATGGACGAATACGGATCTACGTTATCACTCGCACCACTATAAGTCGAAACCTGCGTACCTGCATTGTCTTTAATAACATAATTGTAAAA
>JAEUTS010000284.1 GCA_016787005.1 Bacteroidia bacterium | reverse complement strand
TTTTATCGCTATTCGTTGATACCCTTTGCTTTGTTCCAATATTCATCCATCTCTTCCAGCGTCATGTCCTCCAGTTTTTTTCCTGCTTTTGCGGTCTCGCTTTCCAGATACTGGAATCTTTTTATAAACTTTTTATTTGTTTTCTCTAATGCGTCCTCCGGATTTACATCAATGAACCGGGCATAGTTAATTAAAGAAAAGAGCACATCTCCCAACTCATCCTCAATTCTCTCCTTCGAAGACTTGTTATCTATCTCTGTTTTAAATTCCCTCAACTCTTCATTCACTTTGTCCCAAACCTGTGTCGCGTTATCCCAGTCAAAACCAACAGCCCTGGCCTTCTCCTGTATGCGGGAAGCCTTTACAATGGCCGGAAGCGAACCCGGTACTCCTCCCAAAACAGATTTCACCCCGCCTTCTTTCATTTTCAGCTTTTCCCAGTTCTCCTTCACTTGCTCTTCATTATCTACCTTCACGTCACCATAGATATGCGGATGACGGTGTATCAACTTCTCACACAACGAATTCATTACATCTGTAATGTTGAATTTATTTGTTTCAGAAGCAATACGGGCGTAAAAAACTATGTGCAGCAAAATGTCGCCCAATTCTTTTTTTATTTTATCCATATCCTTTTCAAGAATAGCATCCGTAAGCTCGTAAGTTTCTTCAATTGTAAGGTAACGCAAACTGTCAATGGTTTGCTTCTTATCCCAGGGACACTTTTCACGCAACTCATCCATAATATTAAGTAAGCGTTCAAAGGCTTTCAGTTTTTCTTCCATATTATCCAATTTCCGGCTAAGTTATGCCATTTCCAGTTATAAAATAATCAAAATGAAGACTGTATATATCACAACAGTAGTTGTTATAGACCAAAAGCCGCCTGAGGCTGAGCATTGTACTATTACAGTTACAAAAGTGGAATTAAACGTTAATGCGATAACAATAAAACTGTTTTATTTTTATATCTTCAATTTAGTTTATGTCAGCAAAGCCGCTTTTTACATATATATTCTGTATACTTTGTTATTACTTCAATGTACCGGCTTCAGCTCAAAACGACACAACAACCCTAAAACAGAAACACCGTAAAAAATGGTTATCTGAATTAACCGATACAACAGCCGGTAAACAGGACTATTATGGTGAGAATATTATCTATTATGAAGATCATGTTTACGGGAATAATATTCATACTGTACAACTTAATGATTCTTCATTTCAACTCTCCTCCCCTATATTACAACTAGGAGCAGGGCAGCAACTTAGATTAAGTTTTGATGATCTTGAGGGAGGCCTGAAAACATATAACTATACACTTATAAATTGCAGCCAGAACTGGGAACCATCCGGTTTGGCAACAGCAGAATATATTACAGGGTTTGGCAATGATGCGATCTCCGAATACAAATACTCGTTAAACACTATTCAACCCTACACGCATTACAATGTTGTTTTTCCGAATGAGAATATGGTTATTACAAAGTCCGGGAATTATATCATTAAAGTATATCAGGATAATGATCAGGATAGGCTTGTTCTCACCAAACGATTCATGGTATACGATCAGAAAGTGAGTATCACAACATCTGTAAAACCGGCCACCACCGTAAGTGACAGAAACTACAAACAGGAAATTGATTTCACCATTAATCACACTGGTTATGAAATTCAGAATCCTTATGGTGATCTGAAAGTCATTATCATGCAGAACGGCAGGTGGGACAATGCCATTTCCAACCTAAAGCCGCAGTACGTAAAGGAAGATATACTCACCTATGACTATGATGAAGAAAATGTCTTTACAGGCGGGAGCGAGTTCCGGTACTTCGACATAAAAAACCTGCGCTTTCAAACCGAACGCATTCAGAAAATAACATACGATTCGCTTAAAAATCATGTTTATTTAACTCCTGATGAGAAACGTACATTTAAACGCTATTCCACTTCACAGGATATTAATGGCAGATATCTCATTAAGATGCAGGGGGCATTCAATAGTGAACGGGAAGCCGATTACGCCTACGTTCACTTTTTTTTATCCCATAATGATCCCTTGACCGATGGCAACCTATACATTTCAGGTGCTCTTTCCGATTGGCAATTTAAAAAAGATTTCAGGCTGAAATATAACCCCGATCGTTTGGGGTATGAGGCGGTGCTTTATCTTAAACAAGGATATTATAATTACGAATATGTTTTTTTAAAGGACGGGCAAACTGCCGGAGATGAAACGGTAATTGAAGGAATGCATTTTGAAACAGAGAACGATTATACAATTTATGTGTACCACCGCACGGTTGGCACCAACTACGATCAATTGATCGGAATTAAACGATTCAATTCACTTACTTCAGGCAGAAATTAAAAACAGATTTCCATTACTCTAAAACCCATTTTCTCTCCAGAAATATTTTCCTGTACTCAACCTATAGTATGCCAGTCTGTCTTGCTTTGTTAACCGGAGTACGTCATCCTCAAATATTTTTATATCACTCATCTCGACCGGAACAATAACTGCATTTAAATTATCTATTATACCACGCTTACCTTCCTTTACTACAAATGAAAGACCTCCTTTAAAATTTTCAGCTTCCTCATATTCAAAAGGAACAATAAGTTTTCCGCTTTTATCGATGAATCCATATTTACCAGCTTTTTTTACTCTTGCCAAACCTTCACTAAATATCCCTGCAGACTCATACTGACAAGGTATTTGAAGCTTTAGCTTCCGGTCAATATATCCCCACTTACCCTTTTTCTGAATGGCAGCCATCTCTTCCGAAAAAATATTGATCGCCTCAAAATCACGTGGTATAACAAGTTTACCTTTTTTATCAATCAAACCCTGCTTTCCATTCTTTTCCGCTTTAAACAATCCATCTTGAAATCCTTCATTCAGGCTAACATCATTGGAATAATCATATTCAACAGGAATAACAGGCTTCCCATCAGAATCAATAAATCCATACTTGCCATCTTTAACCACAAGGCTCAATCCTTCAGAAAATTTATTCATCCTGTCAAACTCAAACGCTGTAAGTAATTCACCTTTTGAATTTATCAAGCCATACTTTTGCAGGTACCTTACACGTGCAAAACCGTTTTCAAAATTATCCGCCCAATCGTATTTACACGGAATAATAAGCTCACCCCTTTTGTCAATATAGCCCCATTGCCCGCCTAATTCAACGTAAGCAAAGCCTTCATTAAAATCGCCTGCTTTAGTGAATTGAGGTGTTATTACAACAACACCCGCCTGATCAACATAACCGTATTTGCCATTTTTAATAATTGCCGCATAGCCTTCCGAAAAATTAAAAACTTCTTCATATTCCAACGACAAAATTAACTTGCCAACCTTATTCACCAGTCCGCTTTTTCCGTTCTGCTTTACAATTGCAAAGCCATTATTAAAAGGGTCAATCTCTTCGTAAATTATCGGCACTACGGTTCTCCCCGATTTATTAATGAATCCCGCCTTGCTATTTAAACCAACCCCTGCAAGACCTTCAGAAAAATCCTCCACCCAATCGTAAATGCAAGCTATGCGCTGTTCCCCGGCCGAATCAACAAAACCAAACCTGTTATTTTCTTTTGCTATATAAAAGTGCATAGCGGAAAGTTCAAGGTCCCGGTTCACTGTTTCCTGGTAGGGATAATCCGGGAATTCGATCCTGAATTTAGCGATACGCTCCGGCAGATAATCGCTTACATACAAGGCATACATATTATGCCAGGCTGTTTCTACATTATGATTTTTAGGGTATTTTTTTATAAAATCGTGGTACTGCCCGATAGTCCCCTTACCGGTACTTAAAGCAAAAATGGCGTTCTCGGCTTCCTTTACAAACGGACTCTTAGGATACAACCTTAAAAAATTCTCATAGCAGTTAATCGTATTCTCTTTTGTGAGCTCGCTGTACAATCGCTCTTCATAATGTTCCCGGGCTTCATTTACCTGCATAGCCTGCGGGTAGTTGTCTATAAATTCCTTATACGACAGGTAAGTATCCGCAGCGCCTGCAATTGTATATGCCAATTGATCCCGCAATTGCACGGCTTCTTTCACTTCGTTCGCTTCGCTAAAAAATTTAATGTATTTATTGTACCACTCAACAGAATTTTTCTGTTTGTATATTTCGAATGCTTTCCGATGAATAACTTCTTTTAATTCAAGAATGGAATGCTCGGTCACCTTTACCTTCTCAAGTAATTTTTTTTCCTTTTCAGAGGAAGGTTTAAAGGCAAGCTGGGATCGTAACACATATAAATAAGCAGTATCAATATTAAAAAAGGGATTATCGTTACGGGAATATATTGTACTTAATCCGTAAGCAGCCCCGGCAGTATGATCTCTTAGTGACTTTTCGAAAAGTTGTTTGGCTTTAAAATAATCATAAATAGAAAGTGCTGCAAACCCTTTTTCAAGCCTGGTATCCCATATAGAGCCCGCCCCTACTGAAATAGCTACAATAAATACTGCTATAAATCTGCTTGCCCTCATATCTTGTTTAAAACGAACGCTAAATTCCGAAAACAAGTACAAAAACCTCCACTATATTTGTCAAAACAATTAACAAATGAACGTAGGAAAAGGACACTGGATCTTCGCGCTGATATTTTTCCTCGCGTTTATCGGGTATATGATCTGGGCTTATAGAAAAGACAAAGCCGTTAGTAACCGTCACTACAAAGGCTCTTACTTTATTATCATTTTCATGCTCCTTGTTTTAGCTTTTGTATATGCATTTGTTAAACTTAAGACCGGTTAATTACGTTGGCTAGCCCGAATTCCATCCCAAATTGTTGAAAAAATGCAATAATTTGTTGAAATTATAGTTGAAATAGGTAAAACCAAAGCTTGACTTTGGGTTTATTTTTAGTTAAATTTATATCATAAAAATATTGAAAATGAAACAATTATGTTTAATGGTGTTTTCGGCTCTAATAGCACAAGCCACTATGGCAAAGGTTATTGTTGTTGAAGGAAAATACCAAAACAAGAACCTATATATCCAAAACGGCTATAGCAGTTCGGGAGTTGGGTTTTGCACTTATGAAATAATTGTGAACGGAGAAGTTTCAACGGATGAAATCAACTCGACTTCGTTTGAGATTGATCTCGCACAATTCCAGCTTAAGTACGGAGAAAAAGTAGTTGTTGAGATCAAACATAAAGACGATTGCAGTCCACGCATACTAAATCCTGAAGCATTAAAGCCCAAGGCTTCGTTTGAAACAACATCATTAACACTTGCTCAGAATGGCTTGCTTTCGTGGAATACTGTTAACGAAGCCGGCTCATTGCCATTTATTGTTGAACAATTCAAATGGAACAAATGGATACCGGTTGGTGAAGTTCAGGGGCTTGGTACACCTGCGGAAAACAGGTATTCTTTTCAAACAGAGCTGCATTCAGGCGAGAACAAATTCCGTGTAAAACAAATTGGGTATGGCGCTTTGCCCAAATACTCTAAAACAGTGTCGATTGTTTCAAATGAAACGCCACTAACTTTCAGCACTTCCAGAAATTCTGAAGACCTGCTCTTTTCAGGTGAAACAATGTTTGAAGTGTATGATGTTTATGGGCAAATTATAAAAAAAGGATTCGGGAAGTCTATCAATATTGGTAACATTAAAAAGGGGCATTATTTCCTGTGCTATGACAACAGCGTTACCGAATTCAAGAAAAAGTAATACCTGTCCGTTTTAGTAATTCCCTGAGTTCGCTTAATATCATTGCTGTAGCACCCCATATTGTTTGTCCTTCCAGATCGAAATAAGGTGTTTCAATCTCTTTTCCGATTAACGATATCATTATTGGTTTTCTCTTTACATGAGTCTCGTCGAGTAACTTGTGAAGACCTATTTCGATAACTTTTTGCACTTCGACCGGGTCTGGACTGAAATCTGGTGCTTCATCTATGATACCCAGAAAAGGATAAACAATAAAATTGCTTATAGGTATATACAGCTCGGTCATGGCTCCAAGTATCTCTATTCTATCAATATCAATACCTAACTCCTCTTTAGCTTCCCGCAATGCCGTTTTTTCGAAATTTTCATCAGCCTCTTCATGTTTACCACCCGGAAAACTTATTTGCCCGCTATGTGGTCCGTTGTAGTCAGAGCGAAGCATTGTAACTGTTTGAAAAACATTATTTTGAGGGTATAGTAATACCAAAACGGCACCTCTTTGTGGATAATTATTAATATATAAATCCGGACCTAGCCGTTTTACAGGTGTCATGATATTTTGAGCCTGAATACCAGGTAATTGCAATGATAACTGCCTCTTTAATCCTTCTTTTAAGCGTTTTATCATTGGTCTAATTTACATGCATTAATGAAACTCCATCCATGCTTAATACGTAAAAGTAGTAACTAAAGCCTGAATTAAAAAGGAGGGTAAAATGGTTATCAAACTGCTTAAAATACGACACGTTCTGATGGCTATGATGGTGCTGCTTGTTGTTCAAACGCGTGAGTGTATGAAAGGGATAAAAAAACTCAACGGAACAACAGATACAAGTATTATGAACAAGCTTTCGGATATTGAATCGATAAAAAACAAAGGTAAACTGGTTGTATTGGCCGAAAACAACTCCACCAGCTATTTCGTTTATAAAGGAGAACCCATGGGTTATGATTATGAAATGCTATCGGCCTATGCCGGCCATCTTGGTGTTGAATTGGAAATGATCGTTATAAATGACATGAATACGATCCTGGACGAACTAAATGCGGGAAAGGCTGATATTGCAGCTGCCAACCTCACTGTTACCAACGACAGGAACAAAATAGTGAACTTTACCGAACCTTTGCTGCAAACAAGGCAGGTATTGGTACAACGTAAACCTAATGGCTGGCAAAAAATGAGTGAACAGGCTATTACCAAAAAGCTTATCAGGAACCTGAATGAGCTCATCGGAAAAAATATCCATGTCAGAAAAGCATCTTCATTTTATACACGCTTACAAAGCCTCTCGGAAGAAATAGGCGGAGAAATTAATATTACTGAAGCAACAGGAAGTCTGGATAGCGAAGAGCTGATTAGCTATGTTGCTAAAGGATATATAGACTATACTGTTGTGGACGAAAACGTGGCTATGATCAATCAAACCTATTATGATAATATTGATATAAAAACAGCTATTAGCTTTCCTCAAAAAATAGCCTGGGCTGTCAGCAAAAAATCTCCAAAACTGTTAAGCAGTATAAATGAATGGCTTGTCAATAAAAAGAACAAGTCGCTGCAGGCTTCAATATTTACCAAGTATTATATAAATCAAAGAGCAGCCGGAGAGCGTATGGAGAGTGCATTTTTCTGTTCAAACGGAGGCTCCCTTTCACCGTATGATCACGCCATAATGAAATACAGTAAAAAATTAGGATGGGATTGGCGCCTGATGGCGGCAATGATATACCAGGAGTCGAATTTTAATCCTGATGCGCAATCATGGGCGGGGGCCTGCGGCCTGATGCAGTTAATTCCTGCAACAGCCAAGCGATTCGGATTGGATAGCCTTATTGCCTCACCTGTTCAGAATATTGAGGCCGGAACAAATTTTTTAATCCATCTGAACAAATACTGGAAAGATTTCATCCCCGACTCAGCTGAACGGATAAAATTTGTTTTGGCTTCTTATAACGTAGGGCTGGGCCACGTAATAGATGCCCGTAACCTGGCGGCAAAATATGATAAAGATCCCGATCTGTGGGAGGATAACGTTAATTTCTATCTGCTTAATAAAGCCAAACCAAAATATTATAACGACGATGTTGTAAAGTATGGCTACTGCCGTGGTGAAGAACCCTATAATTATGTGAAAGAAATATTGATAAGAGTGGAACATTACCGTAATGTTTTACGTATACAGGAACAAATGCCGGTTTTAGCAAGGCTTGAAAAATAGCTGTAATAACAAACTAAATACTCCACAAGCTATGAACAGGGAACAACTGCAGGAAATGCTCAAATGGTTGAACGACCAGATTGAGTATGCGAATGAAGCGATCCACGAATCACATCAGTCGCACAATTATGGAAGGGAATCGCAATATGAGGGAATAAGAGATGCGTTTATGCGCTGTTTGAATAAATTACAGCAGGAAGGAAGATAAATGATATTTATCCTATCACAATTTTTTGACCGGCTTTCAGCCGCGACCACTGACTTATTTTGTTCTGCAGAGCAAGTGCTTTTGCCGAAACACCAAAATGTTTGGCTACATCAATAACGGTATCCCCTTTTTTTGCTATATACTCCTTAGTATCAGGTGGATATGCAGCGAAACCTAAACGAGTACTTTTAATTACTAATTTTTCGCTTACCAATTTTTGCTCCGCAAATTCAAACAAATACTTTGGATTAATTGGCTTACTTTTAAAACGAACCTCAAAATGTAAATGAGTGCCGGTGGAATGCCCTGTTGATCCTCCAAGCCCCAGCAAGTCCCCGGAGTTCACAACCTGGCCGGGCTTGACCTTTATCTTTGTTAAATGTGCATATAACGTTTCTAACCCATTTGCATGCCTTACCACAACCACGTTCCCAAAACCGCCCTGAAATCTTGCAAAGCGCACCACACCATCAAAAGCAGCTACCACCTTATCCCCTTTGTTCAGGTCGATATCTACACCGTTATGATTAGCAGTCTTTCTCCATCCAAAATTTGAAGTAATAACACCGGCAATTGGCAATGAGTATCCAATATGCTGTTCATCAATAAGGCTGATCAGACAAGTTGTATCAAGCTTTTCGGTCAATTCCTTCAATGAAAAAACATTCTTTTCGTCCCAGTCGTTCTGTTTTTCTATCGCCTGTATAAGTTCCGACTTGTGCTTTTTTACAACGGAATTGATCTCATCGACCAACTCAACAGGGATCGAATCCATTTCAAACAGGAAATCAACCAATGAATATAGCTGCTGTTGATTCATGGAACGTATGAAACTCCGGACAGAATCACCGTCCGATATTTGCTCAACATTAATAGTGCGTGCACTTGTATCGACCGGGGTAGGAGAATTTTTTTCGCCAGCCGAAACGATCAGAGGAAAACAAAGAAAGGCTGTAAAAAGTCGCTTGAATGATCCTTGCATGAATTTCTAAACTAAAAAAGAAATCCTTAAATAACAAGGGATTTGGCTAAAAATAGCCCTATATACTAATTAGTCCGACAAGTAAGCAAAAAGGGGAGTTATACCAGATAATTACAGACGAAAACAGGTCAATTAAGGCTATGCAATTGCGCTTTTTGACTGTACAATTTTTCTTCCGGGATAGACCTTTAATGCAGCATCAAGACATTCCATAGCATTCTTCAAGGCCTGTTTATTCAATACGTAAGCAATACGAACCTCATCAGTACCGGCACCCGGAGTTGAATAAAAACCGGTAGCAGGAGCCATCATTACTGTTTGACCATTATGGTTAAAATCTTCAAGTAACCATTGACAGAATTTATCTGAACTATCGATCGGTAAACGGGCAATACAATAAAAAGCCCCTATTGGTTTGGG
>JAEUTS010000269.1 GCA_016787005.1 Bacteroidia bacterium | reverse complement strand
TCTATTTATGATTATGTTCTTACCAACGAGGTTCATTTTTTTTACGGTGCATTTTCGTTGTTCCTGCATCCGGGTTACTCTGCTATGTACATTGATCTTTGTATTGTTATTTTATTGCTTTCTTTTTCACACGACGGGTACATAATCCCAATTTCATCAGGTGGGAGGGTCGTTTTCATAATTTTCTTTTCATGTATTGTTTTTTTGCTTTCATCAAAATCCGGTTTAATTGTACTTATGCTGATATACCTGATCGCAATTTTGTCATTTGTGCTAAACTCGGGAAAATATTTTTCAGGAATATTCTTATTGATTGTTGTAGTTTCGGGCTCTTATCTTTTGATCAGGAATGTACCAGAAGTGGGAGATCGTTTCAGGAGTATTGTAAAGGCTTTTAATGAAACTAAAATTGATAAAACATCGTCAGAAAGTACTTCAATCCGTATTATAATCTGGCAAAAAGATATTGAATTAATAAGAGAACATTTCCTTACCGGAGTCGGAACCGGTGATGTAAAAGATGAGTTGTTGGAAAAATATAAGGCAGATGGTATAACCGGTGCCTATAAAATGGATTTAAATGTCAATAAGCCAATTTCTGTTCTGAATGCGCATAGCCAGTTTTTACAGACCTTTATAGCAATTGGCATTTTTGGATTTGTACTTTTCATGTCTGGTTTTGTATATCCGATAATTAATTCTATTAAGCGGAAAAATTATTTGTACCTCGGATTTTTAGTTATAGTGATCCTTAATTTTGCAACTGAATCTATGCTTGAAACGCAGGCAGGAGTCTTATTTTATGCCTTTTTTAATTCTTTATTGTATAAGGAGACATAGCTGTATATAACAGCATAAAGGCATCCAGGGTAGAAGTCTATCACACTTTTAAAAAGTTGTAAACAATCCTGGTAAATACTTTGCCAAACGCATAACCTTTTTTGTTGATCTCCGTATAATCATGCGAGAAATGAGGATTTCAAGTGCATGAAAAGTATTATTTTTAGATATCTTTTATGTTGATTGCTGTAATGGTTCTTTTGCATTATGTGATTTTTGTGTTCTTTCTGTAAGGTTCATTTGAAATTCGACTAACGTAATTTTTGTTATGAAGAAATGGTTATATACCTTTTTAATTGGAGTTTTTCTTTGCATTCCTTTTTTTGGCTTTTCAACACATATCGTTGGTGGCTCGTTAACTTATATTTATAACGGAGGTTCAAGTTATACCGTAACCCTTAAGTTGTATCGCGACTGTGCTTCAGGTACAGCGGCTTTTCCTGGAAACGTTACAATTACTGTACTGGGTTATGATAGCGCCACTTTTTCCCCAAGCAGAGACTTTACGATGTCATTAGGTACTGTTACCCCTGTTCCTTCAAACCTTGATTCGTGCGCCGCTCCTCCAAACCCGATGCCTTGTGTTGAGCAGGGAATTTATACAACTACAGTAAACAATCTGCCTCCTAATCCGGGTGGTTATCACATGTATTACCAGCTGATCGCACGAAACCTGAGTTTAACTAATGTAAATGCAGCCTGTAATTGTATTGGCGAAAGTTTTTACGCATATATACCCGGTCAATCCGTTTATTGGATTGAGAAGTTTAAATTGCCGAATGGCACCACGATTGATAATGGCTCTACAGCCTGGAGCCGCTCGGCCGGAACTCCTTCGGCAAATTCTGCAATGGTAAATAACGAACTTTTTGAAATCGAAGGAGCTGATGATGGTGTTGAGACCTGGACATCCCAGGTTATTAATATTGCATCGTATCCTTTAGGAGCCAATGTTTCTGTAGATCTGTCAGAAACAGGAACTCTTGATCCGAACGATTCTATATTTGTTTATTACAGGTTGAACGGCGGGCCATTGACTTTGTTTACTACCAATGGCTTTTTAGCGGATGATTTTACTTCGGCTGTTGCAAGCCAGGCTGGGTTGATCGGTAATACTGTTCAAATTGTAATTCGGGTCCATTACGATGGAATTTCTCCTGCCAGCGAGATATACCAGATTGATAATGTACTGGTTTATGGCAATGATTTTATTCCAAATGATGATCCGGTTTTTACGCTGTTCCCGCCTCTTTTTCTCTGTGTAGGTACACCGTTTACATTTGACCATTCAGCCACGGATGCAGATGGGGATTCGCTTGTATATTCATTTTATACACCTTATGATGGAGACAACGCGCTCGGTGGAGCAAAAGACCCCTCGTTTTTAGGAGGAAACACAGCTATTTTTAAACCCGTGATATGGAGAGCAGGATATTCTGCAACAAGTCCTCTTGGGGGTTCCCCACTTACATTAAACGATACAAGTGGTTTACTGAAAGGAACACCGGGTATGTTGGGGCAATTTGTTGTAGGAGTGAAGGTGAAAGAATATCGCAATGGTGTTTATATAGGTGAGACGTTAAGAGATTTTCAGTTCAATGTGGTTAATTGTGCTCCCCCGGCTCAGGCTATCTTATCTCCCTTCACTACTTGTAGTGGTAATGCTGTAAATTTTACAAGTCAGGACACTTCGGGCGCAAGGTATTGGTGGAACTTTGGTAATTTGTCAAGTACTTCCGATACATCAATTCTTAAATTTCCCAGTTATACATATCCGGGACCGGGCACTTATACGGTAACATTAATCACTAATAAGGGAACGCCTTGCGCGGATACTGCTACAGCACTGGTAAATATATCATGGGTTGCGGCAAACTTCGCGCAAAATTCTCCAACCTGTGTCGGAAGTCCTGTTACTTTTACAGATAACTCAACAAAATCAGCTAATTCAACGCTTGCTGCTTGGTCGTGGAATTTTGGTGATGCAGGTACATCTTCAATACAAAGTCCATCGCATACTTATCTTACTTCCGGCACTTATACTGTTACTTTAACTGCAACTTCCAACCTCGGGTGTACAGGTACGGTAACTAAGGCCGTAACAATCAATCCAAAACCTATAGCTAATGCAGGAGTAAACATATCTGTTTGTGCAAATAATCCAATTGTATCTTTAAACGGAAGTGTAACCAATGCAACAGGTGGCACCTGGTCCAGTAATGGAACCGGGACGTTCAATCCCGATAATACAACCCTTAACGCTACTTATACTGCAAGCAATGCCGATACTGCTGCGGGATTAATAAGATTTGTGCTGACCACCACCGGTAATGGGGTTTGCAGTGCTGTGACCGACACTGTCTTTGTTACAATAACAGATGCACCTACAACGGCTAATGCCGGGCCGGATCAGACAGTATGTGGTGTTACATCAGCTACTCTTTCAGGAAATGTTCCGTTAGTAGGTACGGGAACATGGACTTTAGTTTCAGGAGCAGCAACCATAACAAACCCTAATTCCCCAAACACCACAGTTACCGGTTTAGCACCCGGTTCATCATATACTTTTCGTTGGACAATTTCTGCAGCTTCCTGCATTTCATCATCGAACGACGTAATTATCAATGTAGATTTATTACCTACAACCGCCAACGCGGGTGCGAACCAAACCCTGTGTAATTCTACGACCGCAACACTTTCTGGAAATACACCTACGGTTGGAACAGGAGCATGGACGGTCGTTTCCGGAACAGCTACAGTAACGACACCTTCGTCGCCAAATTCGGGAGTTACAGGTTTGGTGCCGGGCGACTCTGTGATCCTTAGATGGACAATTACACAAGGTTTATGCAGTAATTCGAGTACAGTTAAAATAGTTATACAACCTCCGCTTACAGTATCAAATGCCGGTCCCCCTCAAACACTTTGCGGAGTAACATCCGCAACTCTTGGAGCAAATACACCGGTGGTTG
The DNA here is from genome assembly GCA_016787005.1 of Bacteroidia bacterium. Lineage (GTDB taxonomy): Bacteria > Bacteroidota > Bacteroidia > JABDFU01 > JABDFU01 > JABDFU01. The sequence goes on along the minus strand of JAEUTS010000269.1, from coordinate 15,575 downwards.
GAACAGGTTTGTGGTCAGTGGTTTCCGGAACAGCGACCATAACGAACCCTAATTCCCCAAACACCACAGTTACAGGGTTAGCAGGAGGCATGACATATACATTCAGATGGACGATCTCCGGTGGAGTTTGTGCCCCCTCTGCTAATGATGTGGTAATAACCATAAACCCTTCTCCTACAATAGCAAATGCCGGGGCTGATCAAACATTATGCGGAATCACTTCTTCAACTATTTCGGCAAATACACCAACAGTTGGAACAGGTTCCTGGACGTTGGTTTCAGGAGGCGGAACTATTTCGAATCCTAATTCTCCTTCAATAACTGTTACCGGACTTACTCCCGGCGCAGCGAATACTTTTCGCTGGACAGTAACGAATAGTTCCTGTCCACCTTCTACTGATGATGTGGTAATATATGTAAATATTCCACCGACTCCTGCCAATGCCGGGCCGGACCAAACTGTATGCGGACTTACAATTGTAACACTTATGGCAAACACGCCTTTGGTAGGAACAGGAGTATGGACAATAGTTTCCGGAACGGCCACAATTACAAATCCCGGTTCTGAAACAACAACAGTTACGGGGCTGACAGCAGGGTCGATTTACACATTCCGTTGGACAATTGATGCAACCTGTCCGGCTTCGATTGATGATGTGGTAATTAAAGTTGATGTATTGCCTACAACTGCTGCTGCAGGCACTGATCAGTATTTGTGTAATGTAACCACCGCTTCTGTCTCAGCGAATGCGCCTGTCATCGGAACGGGTGTTTGGACAGTTGTTTATGGCACAGCAACTATAACATCACCCTCATCTCCTTTCACAGTCATCACAGGCCTTTCTCCCGGAGATTCTGTAATTTTAAGGTGGACCATTACAAAAGGTTTCTGTAGTAACTCGGACGATGTTACGATTGTTATTAACCCGATAACTACAATAGTTAATGCAGGGGCCGATCAGTTAGTATGCAGTAATTCTCCTGTTCTCTTAACAGGAGTTGTGTCTGGAGTAACAACAACAGGCAGCTGGGGAACAACCGGTACGGGAATATTTTCTCCAAATAGTACCACTTTAAATGCCAGCTATACTATAAGCGCTGCGGATGTTGCTGCCGGAACTGTTAAGTTAATCCTTACAACTACCAATAATGGAGCGTGTACTGCTCTGAAAGATACAGTGGAATTAACTATCAGAGTACCCGCAATTGTAAATGCCGGGATCGACCAGGTTGTCTGTGCCAATAATAGTTCAGTTGCTTTATCCGGTACAGTAAATGGAATTACAAGTACAGGTACCTGGTCGGCTAACGGCGATGGTATATTTTCTTCTACCACCAATTTAAGTTCCATTTATACACCTGGGAATAATGATAAATCAAATGGCGCTGTAAAAATCGTATTAACCTCAACAAATAATTCTCCCTGTCCTGCCGTGACAGATACAATTTTAGTTAATATTTCTCCCGCACCAACTGTTTCTGCCGGACCGGATCAAACTATCTGTAGTAATACCGCTGCACAATTGAATGGTTCAGTATTGGCCGGGAGTGTAAAAGGGCAATGGTCGACAACCGGAACCGGAACTTTTTCACCTGCTCCATCTGCTTTAAATGCAATATATACTCCTGATAGTAATGATATTGCCGCCGGACAGGTTAGGTTGGTTTTAGTTTCAACCAATAATGGTAATTGTCTTCCGGTTTATGATACACTTCTGATAACTATTACAAAATCACCTTCTGTGAATGCAGGAATTGATCAGTTTGTTTGTTCTACTGCTTCAGGAATTGTTTTAAACGGTTCGGTTTCCGGTGGAACATCGACAGGCCTTTGGTCAACAACCGGAGGAGGAAGTTTTTCACCCAATACTTCTTCTTTAATAACATCTTACAACATTGTTGCTTCTGATACGTCAGAGCACCCTGTTTATTTTATACTAACTTCCACTAATAATGGAGTCTGTCCAGCCGTGTCCGACACCTTTGAATTGAATATTGTGAAGAAGTTTACTACTGCATTGACCCAGGATACTTTTTTGTGTTCTCTAAATAGTTCTATCAGGATAATGGGACTTATAACAGGAGATCCAAGTACACTTACCTGGATCAGCTCCGGGACAGGAACTTTTTCACCTGACAATAAAACCAATCCGGTTAACTATGTACCAAGTGCAGCCGATATTGCCGGCGGGCAAGTCTCAATAAAATGTGTGGCTTCAAATAGTGCGGCCTGCTCGAATGACAGCAGTACCATGATATTGCATTTTTATCCTTCACCAACGGCTCTCTTTACTCCATCCAAACGCCACTGTTATATACCAAACGATCCGGTCACCTTTACAAACAATTCAACGAACGCTCATTCATATAGCTGGACGTTCGGAGATGGAGGATCAGATACTATTGTAAGTCCTGTTCATAATTACCCCGTCACCGGAACTTATAAAGTTACTTTAACAGCGAGGAACAATTACGGATGTGTTGATTCTGTATCAGATGAGATCATCGTATCCGGGGATGTGATCTTTCCAACCGGATTTACTCCCGATAAAAATGGTCCTAATGGAGGAACATACAACATTAACGATTTGACAAACAATGTGTTTTTTCCTTTCTCAGCCGGTATAGTTGATTTTCATATGATGATCTTTAACAGATGGGGTGAATTGATATTTGAAACATTTGATGTGAAGATAGGCTGGGATGGGTACTACAGGGGTAAGTTGTGTCAGCAGGATACTTATGTGTGGAAAGCAGAAGCCACATTTAATGATGGACGGACGTTCGGGAAGAAGGGTTCGGTTACTTTGATCAGGTAAATTAATTTTAAAGAAACACAGGCAGGCTCAAATGATAAATAGGCGAACAAATAAAATAGTGTTATTCATCATGCTGATGTTGATGGTATGCGGTTTTTGTTTTGCTCAGAAAGGTGAATTGAAAAAGAAACTTAAACAGGCAAACGAGTATTACGAACGCCAGGATTTTTTGAAGGCCTATGACATATATAAAGAACTTGCGAGAGATAATATAGCTGATTTCAAAAGTTCTTACCGTGCGGGACAATGTTTGTTCTATTTAAATAAAAGAGATTCATTAACACTTCTTTACTTTCTTTTGTCATCTGCAGAAGTTACTGAGGCGCATTATTACATAGGTAGAATTTATCATATCAATAACAATTTGTACGACGCACTCAATGAATTTCTGTTTCTTAAACCTAAATACAATGAGGAGATGGAAATTCCGCTGCAAGAAATCGAGCATTGGATAGGTGTGTGTAAGCGCAGCATAGAACAATCATTAAACAAGCAAAATAATTTAATCAGGAATCTTGGTCCCGCTGTCAATACAGCATTTCCTGAATATGCACCCATCTTACCAAACAATGAAAGCCTATTGGTTTTTACTTCCCGGCGCGAAGGTAGTACTGGTGGAGAAAAGGATCCTTACGGAAATTTTTTTGAAGATATTTATTATTGCACTAAAACAGACAGCGGATGGTCAAAGGCCTCTAATTTCGGGAATAAAATAAATACTAAGACACATGACGCGACAGTTGCCTTTACTCCCGATAGCAATGCATTGATCATATACAGGACAGATATTCCGCAAACAGGCGGGGATCTGTATATAAGCAGGCAAAAGGAAAATGAATGGAAGGAACCTGTGTTGTTGAATAAAAAAATCAATTCTGAATTCCTGGAATCAAGCGCTTGTTTTTCTCCGGATGGTGATGTAATTATTTTTTCAAGTAACAGGCCTGGCGGATTTGGCGGGAAAGATTTGTACAAGGTCAGAAAATTCTCGGAAGAGATATATAGTCTGCCGCAAAATCTTGGACCGGAAATAAATACGCCGAACGATGAAGATGCTCCCTTTTTAAATAGTGATGGGAGCGTCCTGTTTTTTAGTTCGAATGGTCATAACACAATAGGAGGGTATGATATATTTAAGACGGAATTTAATCACAATACGGGTAAATGCGGACTTGCAGTAAACATGGGTGTACCTGTCAACTCAACAGGAGACGACATCTTCTTCATTCTGAAAAAAGATAACATAACCGGGTATCTTTCATCCAATAGAACCGGGGGATATGGAAACACAGATATTTATGAAGTCGGCATTGAAAATTCGCCAGAGACATATATGGTCGTTAAGGGAAGCATCACCATTAATACCAACCAGGTTGCCGATCTTGTAAAATTGCAGATAACCCTGACAGAGCCATCGGGCAAAATAAACGGGATATATAAATTAAAAAAGAATTATAATACATTTATTCTTGTCGTTGATAAGAAAATCGAGTATAAAATAGTTGTAGAAGGTCCGGAAATAGACCCGTTGGTTAAAACTATGAAATTTGAGAGCGACGAAATTGAGTTTACTGTGAAAAAGAAGGTGAATAGATAAATGAAAACCTCAGCCAGAGATATTTTGTATATGTGTTTTCTTCCCGACAAAGGGTTGGCTGCTAAAAATACGGTTAAGCTATTTGTTTTCATTTTTATTTTTACAAATGGTATAAATGCCCAACATTATCAATTCAGCCAGTTTTATGCTGCTCCTACTTATTTAAATCCGGCATTTACCGGGGCAAATGCGTGTTCAAGGCTCAGTCTTTCGTATAGAGATCAATGGCCATCGATCCCCGGCGCATTTATTTCTTATCAGCTTTCTTACGATCATTATTTCAACTCAATGAGAAGCGGTCTGGGTTTTTTGTTTTTTAGTGATAAGTCAGGATACGGCGGGTTAAGGACGAACCAGTATAGTTTTCTTTATGCATTTGAATTAAAACTTTCAAAAAAATATTTCTGCCGGTTTGGAGTTCAGCCGGGTTTTGTTTCAAGAAGCGTTAACTATAGTGCATTGCTTTTTGGTGATCAGATTGCGCGAGGGGGGGCTTCAGCTTCTGTTGAATCTTTTATTCCGTCAACAGTTTACCTTGACCTTTCTTCGGGTTTGTTACTCTATTCAAAACAAAACTGGCTGGGTTTAGCTGCTTATCATATGACTCAACCTAACCAGGCCCTACTGGATATCAGTACAAGTCCCCTGCCAAGAGAGTTCAGGATTCATGGGGGACGAAAATTTTATATTAAGGAAGAAGCTAAAAAGGCTGATAAAGAATATATTTCTGTCGCATTTAATTATAAATCACAGTTAAAATTTGATCAGTTCGATGTTGGTGTTTACTACACTCGGAAACCTTTGGTAGCAGGTGTCTGGTACAGGGGTATTCCTGTTTTAAAAGCGTATAAGCCTGGCTATTCGAATAATGATGCCTTATGCTTTTTATTCGGTATAAACTGGTTGAAGCTTAATGTCGGTTATAGTTATGATTTAACCATATCAAAGCTTACATACAAATCCGGAGGATCCCACGAGCTAAGCCTTCGCTATGATTTTTGCGACAGAAAAAGATACAAAGTGAAAGGGAAGACCATTTTGGTGCCATGTCCTAAATTTTAGCTGTTCCATTTGGGTGTGCAAGACTGCCCTTACAAACTTCCTTCTCCAATCGAGAAGGGTAGGATGAGACGACAAAAGGGATAAATTTGCCGTACACGCCTTACGTTATTCAGCGCATAATTCCAATTTTCTTTGCTGTATGCAGATTTCGTTTATCTAAGTCAAACGTTAACTTTATTTGGTAAATTTGCAGACCTATAATATTAAACGATTAGTATGATCCCTTTTGCGCTTCCTCATATAGATCAGAAAGTAATTGATGAGGTTACTGCTGCATTGAAGTCAGGTTGGCTGTCAACCGGTCCGCGTACCAAATTATTTGAGGAACGCCTCACAGAATATACCGGCTGCAAAAAAACATTGTGTCTTAATTCGGCTACAGCCGGTCTCGAGCTCATGCTGCGCTGGTTTGGAGTTGGTGAAGGTGATGAAGTTGTTTTGCCGGCTTATACATATACAGCAACCGCCAATGTGGTTATCCATTGCGGAGCAAAGCCTGTTTTTGTTGATGTGAATGCCAGCGATTTCAATATAAATGTTGCTGAGATAAAAAAAGCCATTACCTCACGCACAAAGGTTATTATGCCGGTTGATTTAGGTGGCCTCCCATGCGACTATGACGCCATAAACGCTTTAGTTAAGCAAGATGAAGTGCTAAGCAAGTTTGATCCCAGGGGGACAATACAAGAACAGCTTGGCCGCATCCTTGTACTTTCTGATTCTGCGCATTCTTTTGGAGGAAAGTACAAGGGTAAAAGAACCGGTTCATTGACTGATCTGAGTGTTTTTTCTTTTCATGCTGTTAAAAATCTTTCAACCGGTGAGGGAGGCGCTGTGGCTTTGAATTTACCGGCTCCATTCGACAACGACGCGATCTATAAATACCTGTGTGTAAAATCGCTTCACGGACAAAGCAAAGACGCTTTTTCTAAAGTTCAAAAGGGCGAATGGCGTTATGATATTGTTGAAGCGGGTTATAAATGGAATATGCCTGACATAGCTGCCGCTATTGGCCTTGTCGAACTCGAGCGCTATGATAGTTTACATTTGCCAAAGAGAAAACATATCATTGACAGGTACAACCGGTCATTCTCCGCTACCAAATGGGCAGAGTTGCCCGTTGCTGTTGATGAAAAGAATAAAACAGAATCCTCCTATCATTTATACACCTTAAGAATAAAGAATATAACTGAAAAGCAGCGTGATGACATTATGAAGGAGGTTTTTAAAAAGGATGTTGCTGTAAATGTCCATTTTATGCCGGTTCCAATGATGTCTTTTTATAAAGGCCTGGGTTATGACATTAAGAATTATCCGGTAGCTTATGATAATTATTCCCGCGAGATAAGTCTGCCCATATTCTACGATTTAACGGATGAACAGACAGATACTGTGATCAACGCAGTTATATCATCAGTAAATTCAGTTTTGAATTGAAATGCTGAAATAGCAATAACCCTTCAGTATATCGCCGAAAATGAATATGGCAGGGCAAATAGCCATTAGCTGTTTGATCCGGTTGGTGTGAAGGCCCTTTTACAATTACGACAATAAAAATATGCACACATGAAGCGTTTGTTCGATATAAGCTTTTCCCTTATCGGGCTTGTATTACTTTTGCCCTTCTTCATTATAATTGCGTTGTTAATTGTACTTGATTCAAGAGGAAGTGTGTTTTATTCTCAGCGCAGGGTGGGGCTAAATAATTGTGATTTTCTATTGCTGAAGTTCCGGACGATGTCAACGGGGGCTGATAAAAAGGGATTGCTTACTGTCGGAGATAAAGATAACCGGATTACCCGATTGGGATATTATTTAAGAAAATACAAAATCGATGAACTGCCACAGCTTGTTAATGTTTTAAGAGGTGAAATGAGTCTTGTTGGTCCGCGTCCCGAAGTACGGAAATATGTTGATATGTATACTCCGGAACAGTTAAAAGTGCTGAGTATAAAACCTGGAATAACTGACTACTCTTCAATTACTTATATAAATGAAAGTGAGTTGTTGGCTAAAGCTGAAGATCCAGAGAGATATTATATTACCGAGGTAATGCCTGCCAAATTAAAACTAAACCTGTATTACATTAAGGAGAAAGGATTTTTTACCGATATAAAGATCATCCTGAAAACACTCACGAAAATATTCTGAAAAAAAACACAGAGTAATGCGTAGTTTATGCGGCATTAATTTAAGAAAACACCTTCTTTACAATACTTTCAATGGTTTAAGCGTCGTCCGGATAATGAGCGAAGAAGTACCTATTTCGCGGTTTTATCGGAGTTTTTTTGTTTTATCATGAAATCGATCAGTCCATCGAGTTGTTCCACATCCAGGCGCTTGGCAATAATTTTCTTATTCTCATCAAGCACATATATTACCGGTGTGCTGTATATATCATAGGTCTTTTTAAAACCGGTCTGGTAATATGGGTCGTATACATTTATCCAGTCTAACTTATTTTCACGTATATATTTTTTCCACTCTGCCGCATTTGTTTCTGTTCCAACAGCAAACACTTTAACATCTTTGGCTTTGGCCGTTTGGTACCACTCCAGCAATTTAGGCGTTACCTTTTTGCAATGACTGCAGCCATAGTCCCAGAAATAAAGTATGGTGAATTTGGAGCGGACATCATATAGTGTTACATCGCGCATCAGTGAATCTTTCAATGTGAGGTTTGGAGCGTATTTTCCAATCAGCAATGGCTTAAGGGTCATTGCGCGCTGGGTGATCTTGGCCAATTGCGCCGAATCGACCCAAAAGGCCTGTTTGGTCATATAGTATCTTTCAGCCATATGCACAAATATGGCATCCATACCCATGATCGGAGATGATTCGTAAGTAGAAGTTAACCAGTAAACAACATATTTGAATACTTCATTATTAGCACGGGCCTTTTCCGCAATAATATCGGCAGCTGCGTTCAACGAATCGGTTATCTGGTACGTCATGTTATCCATAAAATTCTTCATCTTATTATAAAGGATAGGAGTTCGCAATAGCCGCTCATCAGAAAAATCGTAATTATCCCAATAATGCTCCCGTGTATAGCGGTATGCGAATGTTGAGTCAGGACGTCCATTGGCTAGTTTAGGAGCTTCAGGAACCTGGGGGTCGGACATACCTTTGAATATCTGTGACAAAAGAGTTTTGGGATGCTCTTTACTGAAATTCAGTTTATAGGCTTTTACATCTTTATCAATCCTGCTCATTTTATCGCTTAGCAATTTGATAGAATCCTTATTATTCTTCGTTTTTTTTATCAGTTCACGCAGGGGATCCGCTTCTTTATGCTTGACAGCAATATAATTCAGGTATTCGTAAAACAATTTGTTGTCTTCCGATCCTTTTACTTTCATATACTTTACATAATCGCTGGTGTCTGTTTCCATTGAGAAGTCCTGAACCTGGTCAATAAGAAAATCAAAGTATTTCTTTTTTGGAAGGACAAGCAGGTAAATACCTCCCTTTAATTTTTCTTTACCGTTGAATACAAGTTGGCCGTTTGCATCAGCCAACGCGGTATCCTGTATATATTGTTTCTCGCCATAATAATTGGCCAACAGGCAGGTATCGCCTTTTTTCAGGCCGGCTATTTTGAATCTGATCGTATAACCATTGTCTCCCGCTGTAAGAGACAGGAAAGAAACTGCCGAGATAAAAAAGGCGATAAAAGACTTCTTTGCACGCATAAATAAGGGGCTTTAGGGGATTAATCGGGTGTTAAAATTAATAATTATTATAGTGATATATCAGCATTCGATCAAAAATCATGCAATATGTTTTAATATCAGTAGAATATGCACAGGCAGGAGTATATATTGTTGGTAACTATTGATTATTAGCTTTCATGCAGAAATTGCTTTATGAAAAATAATCTCATATTTTGTCGCAAAATTATAACCTTATGGCTGCAATCTTCGTATAAGGTTTGATATATACTAAAAGAAATTCTTATGATAACAACAGCTATTCCAATCACTGTTAAAAAAACAGCAAAGTCGCGTATTGCCGAACTTGATGAAGCCAACCTTGGTTTCGGAAAGATATTTTCCGATCACATGTTTATCGCGGATTACCGCGATGGACAATGGACAGAAGCATCCATAACACCCTATGATAAATTACCATTCAGTCCTTCGAGTTCTATGATGCATTACGGACAATCAATATTTGAAGGTATGAAAGCATACAGGGCAGAAGACGGAAAAGTTCTTTTGTTCAGACCACTGGCGAATCAGAAACGTCTAAATATCTCGGCTGTCCGTATGGCCATGCCAACAATTCCCGAGGAGTTATTCATGGATGGTTTGCTGCAATTGCTTAAAATGGATAGCAACTGGGTGCCGAAAGGTGAAGGAGCGTCTTTATACATACGTCCGTTTTTGATCGCTACAGATGAATATATCGGCGTAAAACCATCCGATACATATAAATTTCTGATCATTACATCGCCTGTTGGAAAGTATTATAACGAGCCGGTAAAGGTGTTGGTTGAAACCAATTACATACGTGCGGTTGAAGGTGGAGTTGGATTTGTTAAAGCATCCGGTAATTATGGTCGTTCATTGTATCCAACTAAGCTGGCACAGCAAAAAGGTTATCAACAGGTTATATGGACCGATGCCCGCCATCACCGTTACCTGGAGGAATCGGGAACGATGAATGTAATGTTTGTGTTGGACGATGTATTAGTGACACCTCCGTTAGGTGATACAATTTTGGCCGGCATTACGCGCGACAGTGTACTGACTATTGCCCGTGACTGGGGAATGAAAGTGGAGGAGCGTAAAATAAGTGTTGACGAGATCATTGATGCCCACAAAAATAATACCCTGAAGGAAGCTTTTGGAACTGGTACTGCCGCCACAATTGCTCCTATTTGTTTAATCGGCTATGAAGGTGTTGATTATCCCTTGCCGGCATTAACCGATGCATCCTTCTCAAGACGGGTTGGAAAAGAACTTGACGGTATCCGCAAGGGGCACATTGCCGACAGGCATGGTTGGACATTGGCTGTATAACCGATGTTTTATATGTTTGGGAGGGGGTAGTGTTTATCCTGTCGGTATTTTGCCTAAGTAAATCTATTGACTATTTCGGTTAATTGCATTAACTTGCATAAGAAGCAATTTGATTTGCGCCTATGAAGGTTTTTTTCTCCATTTTTTTTGCAATTTTCTACGTAGGAATTGGTTTTTCCTTTTCACAAAGCCGTGTGGTCATTAGCGATGATGCTTATATGGTTTTGAGTAACAGCGCTTATGTCGTACTCGAAAATAATTCAACCAATGCGCTCTCTACAGCCGGGACAGGTGGAAATATTATATCTGAGGCTGAAACGAACAGAATAAAATGGAATATCGGAACTGGTGCCGGTACATACACCATTCCATTTACAAAATCGGCAGGTAATAAAATACCACTTACTTTTGATATCACATCAGCAGGTGTTGGTTCTGGAAATATAGTGTTCTCAACTTATGCAGGACCGGATTGGGATAATTTAACCTATAAACCGGGAGATGTAGCAAATATGATCGCTGTGTGTTGTGCGAACAATTCTGCCAATGTTATTGACCGCTTCTGGATCATTGATACGGCAGGATATTCGACTAATCCAACGGCGACTATAACTTTTACATACCTCGATGCCGAATGGAGTGCTGCCGGGAATTCCATTACAGAATCTGCATTATTTGCCCAGCGTTATAACACCAGCATTCCCGGATGGGCAGATTGGTACGGTCCTTTTTTAACGGCCAACATCGGTTCCAATACGGTATCAAGCGGAAGCGTTACGCCTTCAAATTTATTCAGATCGTGGACGCTGGTGGATCAGGATTCTCCATTGCCCATCGAACTGCTTTATTTTAATGTAATATGCAAAGATGGCGAGGACTTGTTTTTTGCGTGGGCAACTGCAAGCGAAACAAATAATAGCAATTTTACTATAGAAGGTCGGGATGATACTCGTGGATGGATAAATATGGACCAGATAGCTGGTGCTGGAAATTCAACTTCGTTGATTAAATACAATAAAGTGTTAAAGAATAAATATTCCTGTAAGTATTTTCGCCTCAGGCAAACAGATTTCGATGGAAAATTTTCATATTCAACTGTTGTTGCGAAGAACTGCGATAATACTGTTTTCAACGGATCAGGTAGTGCAACACTCTCCGTTTTTCCAAATCCTTCTAATACCGTGGAGAATGTGTATGTTCAGCTAACGGGTTTGGATAGTGAGGAGGAAGTTCTTGTTGTTTTGATCGATGCGATAGGTAAGGAAGTATATTCGAAAGTAACATTGAGTGATCCCGGTGGCAGTGTTCTTGAAGCAATTGACCGTACTCAAAAACTTGCTCCGGGGGTCTATACTGTAATCGGTTCAACGCAGAATACGATTTATAATAAGAAAATTATTATTAGGTAAGATAGGCAGCTAAGAATATGCCCACAAAGAAATGAAGAAGCATTACACACATATATATTACATAGTTGTTTTTTTGTGTTTACCTGCATTAGACATATTGGCACAAAATGTTGGCATAAATGCCACGGGTGCTGTAGCGGATACTTCTGCCGGTCTCGATGTTAGTTTTACAAACAAAGGATTACTCATACCACGCATTGCTTTAACCGCAACAGGTGATGCTGCAACAATCACAAGGCCGGCAACCGGATTAATGGTTTACAATACAGGAACAGGTGGACTTGCCCCGGCAGGTTATTACTATAATGCGGGTTCGAAAGCCGCTCCTAACTGGACTAACTTTATTGCCAATAACTGGAAAATTACTGGCAATTCAGGAATGCTTGACGGCACTAATTTTTTGGGTACTACTGATAGTGTTGCTTTTAATTTTAGGGTAAGAAATTTTACTTCAGGACGAATTGATCCTGCTGGGTCTGTTTTTTTTGGTTATAAAGCCGGGTTTATTAATAATGATGTAACCAATACGGGCATTGGTTATAAGGCCCTTTATTCGGTAACGGATGGTGCGGGAAATGGAGGGGCCAATACTGCTGTTGGATATAAAGCACTTTATTCGAACCTATCGAAAAACAACACGGCTTGTGGATATACAACCCTGGCTTTAAATACTTCAGGATCATACAACACCGCATGTGGACATGGTGATGTACCCGGAGGTACGCTTTATTCAAATGTTACGGGGTCTTATAATACTGGTATAGGTAATTCCGCATTGGGTAAGAACTTAGCAAGCTACAACACCGCAATCGGTATGCAGGCATTAGCTAACAATACTTCAGGCTCCAACAATACTTCTAACGGATACCTAACGCTTCCCTCAAATACGCTTGGCAATTACAATACCGCCGATGGATATCAATCTCTTAACAGTAATTCAACAGCTTCAGAAAACACTGCATTAGGATATTTCGCGCTAAGGATTAATACTTTAGGAACCAAGAACACAGCTATTGGCAGTAATGCGAGCGTAAACACGAATAGCCTTTCCACGATAACTTCTGTGGGATATTTAGCTGTGGCATTTGCCAGCAATACGATGATTTTGGGAGGCACAGTTAACGCGGGAATTGGTGTCACTACACCTTTGAGTACGCTGACTGTTGCCGGAAGCATTGCCGGAAAGTATAGAGAAGGAAATACAATAGCGATGGATGCAACAGACTTTTTCATCAATCTTACAGCTGCCGGAGGTTCAACTCTGCCTGCCGCAAACATTGTTACAGCCGGAACACATATGATTGTCCGAAACTCAACGACTGCTGCGATTACATTAAGCCGATCGGGCGCAGATACAATGTGTAATGTTGGTGTAGGTTGTGCCCAAACCAGTGTTAGTATACCGGCGTATAGTGTTGTACATTATACCTCGGATGGTACTTCAGTTTGGATCGGATGGTAAAGGATTAAAATTAAGTTTTAAGCAAATAATTAGCCTGACATTGAAAAAGGGAATTAATCATAAAATGAAAACGTATTGCATACCTGCATTATTTGCTGCCGTGCTTTTTTGTGCATACTGTCCAGTATTCAAGGCTCAAAATATTGCAATAAATAATACAGGTGCTACTGCAGACACTTCGGCGGGACTTGACATTGATTTTACAAACAAATCATTACTTATTCCCCGCGTAGCGTTTACCAGAGCTACCGATGCAACCACTATAATAAGACCGGCATCCAGCTTAATGGTTTATAATTCAGGCACAGGCGGCCTCACAAATACGGGGTTTTTGCATAATGTTGGTACAAGTGCTGCTCCCCGTTGGGTTAACATATCTAATAGCTGGTCAACAACAGGGAATAGTGGGACAGCGGACGGCATTAACTTTATTGGCACTAATGACAGTATTCCATTTGGCTTTAAGGTTAATAATTACAGGTCAGGAATAATAGACCCAGCCGGTGATGTGTTTTTTGGTTACAAAGCAGGGGCATTTGATTCTACCCAGTATGATGTCGCGATTGGATTTAATGCATCATATAAATGTCATTGGGGTGGCCAGGTTGCAATTGGTTATAAATCTCTTTCATGTGGCAGAGGAGAATTTTTCAATAACGGTATCGGATACCGTACACTTTATTGCAATTCAAGGGAAAGAAGCGTGGCTATTGGAGCAGATGCCCTTTACAATAGCACAGATGGAAATTACAATACGGCTATTGGGGCAGAAGCAATGTTTGGTAACACACTTGGATTTTATAATACAGCAACCGGATACAGGTCACTCTATACACAATCAACCAATCAGGGTTTAGATAATGCTACAGGTGCTTTTGCGCTTTTTTCCGCTAACGGGTCAGGTCTAAATAATGTTGCGGAAGGATTCAAAGCACTTTATACAAATACGAGCGGAACCAATAATACCGCTGTTGGTGACAGCGCCCTTTTTACAAACTTAACAGGGACAAATAATACTTGTCTTGGCCAGGGAGCGGACGTAACAGCTAACAATCTTACAAATGCAACTGCTATAGGTTACAATGCCAAAGTAGCTTGCAGCAATTGCCTTGTGTTAGGAGGTACGGGTGCTGATGCAGTTAAAGTAGGTGTTGGAGTTACCACTCCATTAAGCACTCTAACAGTTTCCGGTAGTATTGCCGGCAAGTACAGGGCCGGTAATACAATAGCCATGGCTGCAACTGATTTGTTCATTAAACTTACAGCTGCCGGAGGTTCAACACTCCCTGCCGCAAACGCTGTTACAGCGGGCACAATAGTTATCATTTCAAATACAACTGCTGCGGCGATCACATTAAGCCGAGCAGGAGCAGATACAATGTGCAATATAGGTGTTGGGTGTGCTCAAACTAGTGTTAGTATTCCCGCATATACAGCAGTAAGGTACACTTCAGACGGAATTTCGGTTTGGAATGGATGGTAGTTTAATTTGAAAAAAAGTATGAGTTTAATTATACCAATAAAAATGAAAACATATTACATTAATTTGTTTTATGCAGTTGTGTTTTTTTTGGCGTTAACTTCAGTTTTCAACGCTCAAAATATTGGTATCAATGCTACAGCTGCCGCTGCAGATACTTCCGCCGGCCTTGATATTAATTTTACGAACAAAGGGTTACTCATACCGCGTGTGGCATTAACCGCAACAGCCGACGCAACAACAATACCTAGGCCCGCAACAAGTTTGCTGGTTTATAATCTGGGTACCGGCGGGCTTTCACCTGCAGGTTATTATTATAATTCGGGCACAAAGACTGCCCCAGTTTGGATAAATTTTTCCACCAACAACTGGAAAATATCAGGTAATTCAGGTACTGTTTATCTCAGCAACTTTGTTGGCACCACAGACAGTGTCGCGTTTAATTTTAAGGTAAATAATTTTAAATCTGGACGAATCGATCCTGCTGGTGCTACGTTTTTGGGTTATAAAGCGGGGCTTAATAATAATGACAGGACCAATACCGGTGTTGGATATAAAGCCCTGTATTCGGTAACTGATCCCGACGCCGCGGGTTTACCCGGAAATGGAGGGGCAAATACTGCTATAGGTTATAAAGCTTTATCTAACAACTTGTCGAAATACAATACAGCTTTTGGCTATCTGGCGCTTTATTCAAATACTTCGGGATCTTACAACAC
>JAEUTS010000432.1 GCA_016787005.1 Bacteroidia bacterium | reverse complement strand
GGCAACAGAAAGCGCCTCTGCGGTTTGCCATTTGTTATTCTTCGATGCCGATGAATACACATTTTCTTTTCCTTCCTTCCCTCTTTTTATTTCTTTCTCGGTGAAAGGTCTTCTCGAAGTGAAGATCATGATGCTGCCGTCCGCCGAGATCACAGGGGCATATTCGTCATAAGTAGAATTGATCTCTTTACCAACGTTCGCAATGACAATTTTTATACTGTCATTTTTTTGCGCGGTGATAAATAGACTAAAGAAATTAATAAAAGCAAAAAATATTTTTTTCACGATTATAGTGGTATTATATCCGGGCCCTTGAAGTACCAAATGCAGCCGGCGCGATGAAGCGCAGGGATATTTCAAAGCCGCCTTTGGTGGAAGTTATTGTTCTTAATTTGGAAAGATTCACATCATAGCTGAATCCGATAGCATAATTGGAAAATTCGAATTTAGCGGTAGCGATAAATGCATCCATGGTACGATAGTATCCGCCCAGCGAGAACGCTGCCGGATTTTTATTCTTCGTATACTTTGAGCCTTCCTGCAAGACATATTGCATGGTAATTCCCGGAGTTATTTCTTTTGTTCCACCCTGTACAAATACAATATAAGATGGCTTCAGAATAAGTGGAGTATTGCCCAGCCCTATTGAAGCAGATCCGTGAAATACCATTTTCATATGCAGGTTCTGCGAATTATTTTCATAGAATGAATAGACAGGTTGGTGAGGATGAAAAAAGGAAAAGCCAATATTCACTTTCCGGGTATTATTTGCCGAAATATACATCTCGTCTGTTCCATAACTATATTGGACTCCCGCGCCGAGGTCAAGATAAGTGAAGCTACCTCCGTTGCCCGGTTCTCTTGTAGCCAAATTTGCATCATATGACATTCCATTATACTGATTTCCCCAGGTAAGGTTATCAAACTTCATGCTGCGCTGAGCAAAGCCGCACATCAGTCCTCCCGAAAGTAGACTTTTCGATGAAAGCGGTACTATGCCCGAAAGCGACAGGTTTGCCTGGTTTGATCCCAATTGCGCATCACCGGCCTTATCGTTAAAAAAATCAATACCTATTCCAAGGTGGTTTTTTTTGCCTTTTAATAATTTAAACTCACACGAAGCGGCAAAAGTTTTGTAGGGTGAACCAACAGCCTGCCACTGATTTCTGTGGTTTATAATAGCACGTACATCATTTTGCACACCTGCATTTGCAGGATTTAGCTGCAAAGGTGTTTCATCAAACTGAGAGAAATGGATATCCTGGGCCATCACAGCGGTACTCATAAGCAAACCAAAACTCATACACAATTTTAATGTCTGACTTGCTTTAGCGATACTTACATGTTTTATTGTTTTCAAAGTATTATGTTTTTGGGTTATTTAACAAGTGTAATATTTCCGTGAAGATTTACCTCAACACCTTTGACAGTGGCTTTCAGGTAATACACAAACACGGCGGCATCCAATTTTTTTCCCTGGTATGTTCCATCCCAGCCGATTGTTATGTCAGTTGTTTCAAATACTTTTTCTCCCCAGCGGTCAAATATGGCGAACTCAAGGTTGTTGATGCAATTACCCATCACATATTCCACTTCGTTCTCTCCATCACCGTTAGGCGAAAAAGCCTTGGGAACAAACAGCTCTCCGCACAGAATATCAACCTCAACAGTAAGGCAGGCATTTTTAACG
>JAEUTS010000193.1 GCA_016787005.1 Bacteroidia bacterium | reverse complement strand
TGGGACTGGATATGTTTGTCACCCAAAAAAACTTCAGAGCCCTTACCTGAAGTTTTGAAAAGAGCTGATGAGTTAAAAGTAATTGTGTATAATAAGGATGATTTTAAATGGGCGGAACAAAATGCGGTTAAAGTAAGCGCTACATGTAAGCTTTATTTACAGCCCGAATGGAGTAAACGCAATGAAATAATGCCGTTGATTGTTGATTATGTGATGAATAACCCCAAATGGAATGTGTCGTTGCAAACGCATAAGTACCTGGGAATACCTTAGAATGCAGTTGTTGGTTATTTGTTGTTGGTTGTCACCAATATTGAAGTTTGGTATATTAATTGTTAATGTGAAATGACCATGAAAATGAAATTTATTTCCCTCTGCCTTTTTACTTTATCCTTCTTACTTGTTTCTGCCCAACCCGGAACATATTCAACCAAAAATTCAAAGGCCATTAAGCTGTATCAGGAAGCGCAAAGTTGTGTCGGGATGGATCCCGCAAAAGCAATGGAAGCCCTGGAAAAAGCCATTGACAGGGACTCTATGTTCATTGAAGCACATGCTTTCCTGGCCGAATTGTATGCTTACAATGCTCAGTATGAAAAAGCAGCGGCTGAGTACAACAAAACATTTCAGATAAACCCCAATTTTTTTCAGAATAATTTTTATTTCGCAGGAAGGGTTGAATTAAAGTTGGGACGATACAAAGATGCCAAATCTCATTTTGAAAGTTATCTTACTGCACGATCAGTCAGCCATAAAATGGATGATGAAGTTAAGATTCTTATTAAGAGCTGCGACTTCGCGCTTGAAGCCATGCAGCATCCGCTTCCGTTCAATCCTTTTAATATCGGGCCCGAGATCAATACCGCTGACGATGAATATTTTCCGACTTTAACCGCTGATGACCAAACCTTTTTGTTTACCCGAAAGGTTACATTGCCCAAAGAGATAAAACATAACGGACTGGGATTCCAGGAAGATTTTTTTTATTCCAATAAGGAAAACGGGAAATGGACTCAGTCCAAAAGTATCGGGACGAGCATAAACACAGAAGCGAACGAAGGCGCTCCATGCTTATCTGCGGACGGGCAATATTTATTTTTTGTGGTGTGTGAAGAAGCCTATGGTTATGGACTGAACCGAAAAGGTTTTGGCAGCTGCGACATATTTGTAACACAAAAGATGGGCGACAAGTGGGTTAATCCTCATAATGTGGGCGCCCCTGTAAGCACCAAGGCATGGGAGAGCCAGCCATCATTTTCTTCTGATGGGAAAACGCTTTATTTTGTGAGGGGGATTGTTAATGAAGAAGGAAAAAAGCATGGCGATATTTATATGGCTGAAATAGCTCCGAACGGAAAATGGGCAAACCCGGTGAGACTGAACAGTAAGATAAATACACCCTTTGATGAACAGTCAGTTTTTATTCATCCTGATAATCAAACATTGTATTTTTCTTCAAACGGACATGTGGGAATGGGCGGACTGGATATATTTATGTCGAAGCGCCAGCCGGACGGACAATGGGGCGATGCAGTAAATTTAGGTTATCCGATAAATACATATAATGATGAGAATAGTTTGCTGGTAGATTCAAAAGGCAAGTTAGCTTATTTCGCGTCGGATAGGGCAGGGGGAATAGGCGGTCTCGATATTTACACATTTGAAATTGATAA
>JAEUTS010000430.1 GCA_016787005.1 Bacteroidia bacterium | reverse complement strand
ATAACACGTTCACGTGTAGAGTCGGTAAAAATAACGGGCACCGAAGCCGAATTAATGGCAACCTCTGAGATGAATGATTTAACCAGGTCGTCAAAAACATTTTTCAACTCCGAGAATAATTTAGAATCCTTATAATAAAGGTGGTTTTTTCGTCCTCTTAAAATAGTTATCTCGATCGGATCGTGCTGTTTGCGCATCAACTCCATTTCCTGTTTCAGGTATTCTTTGTCATTGGCCTTTGCAGAATCCAGGTTGCGGGAGGAGATAATATTTCCATCATGATCGGCCAGAATAACGGGCACAGTCTCATTATTCTTGATAACCTCGAAAATAAAACTCACATCTTCCATTTGTAGGGAAGGATTTGCCAGCTGTTTTGTTCCATTGGCCCATAGCTCCACTTTCTTCCGCTCTTCATTTGTGATCTTTGTAAATAACTCATTGGTATACTGAACCAGCTTGGCCTTTTTCCGGATAGCATCGGCCCACAATTTCACCTTCTTGCGTTCGTCCTCAGCTATTTTATTGACAAGTGTATTCGTGTACCAAAGCGAAAGACCCACAATGATCAATGCTGCAATAAATAACAGCAGCTTCCAGATTTGTTTTTGTGAATAAATATTCAAGTGTTCAGATTATGGGGCTAATTTACCCAATTGTAGGCACCCATCAATAATAAATGGAGGTAATTATTACTTGTTCAGATAGGCAATTACTAAAAATCTTCGTCCTCTTTTTTGTCCTCTTTTCTGTCCTCTTTGTCCTTTTCGTCCCACTTAATGTTGAACTTATCTTCCTTTTTCTTTTGCTCCTTCTGGTCTTTTACCTTCGCACTGTCCTTTTTGAACCAGCCGAATTCTTCACGCAATAAATCCTTAAGATCCTGCTTTTGTTTTTTTATGTCATCCTTTATTTTTTGGAACATTCCTCTTTTATCATACTTGATAACAGGATCACCCACTGTTCCTGTCATTGAAATAAAAAGACAGCGGCTAAGTCCATCATCCTCCACCTCACCGAATTCTTTATTCTCACTTTTGGCCTCTCCCGCCTTTTTGGCTAACAGTTCGCGCATCAGAAGCTGTATGTGATAATCAATTTCATTATTAAAGGTATGTTTGCCAGAGCAGATCAGGTTGAGCGCGCTGTTTTTCAGATCCATTTTAGGAATAAATATTACCTGATCCCTTATCTGGATCTGATTTTCAAGAGTGGCGAACTTAATATTTTCCAACTCTTTTACATTGATGAATTTTGAGAATGCCTTCAATGGCTCAAAGTTGAGTATCTCACCTTTTTCTATCTTAACATCCGCGGTGGCATACACCTTATTCAGATTGGCTTCCAGCTTCGGGCTCCATTCAGAAGTGTATTGAATCTCCGAAGTCAGAAATCCTTTGATATTTTTATCGGTGAATGTTGCCTGGCCGAAATTCTCAAGCTCCGCAAAAAGTTTGTTGATATTCACTTTTCTCAGTGAAGCTGTGCATGAAATAATGATCTTATTACCCCTGCTGCCATCAACAATCCCGCTCCCGTTAATCTTTCCATCCATCGCTTCAAAGGAGATCGGATCTATACTCATTCTCCTGTCCTCAAGCACGATCTGTCCTTTAATCTCTTTTGCCCTGAAATGCCTGAAGTTTAGTTCTTTGATATGACTGCTGAGATTAAGGTGCAGATGCTCGGAAAATGCAAGTTCATAAACAGTATCACGACGCGTCGTCTTATCTTCATCTACCAGCAATTGATCAAGATCAAGTTTGTCGGAGTTGAATTGAGCTTCAATAGTCAGGTCTTCATTATCTAGAAATACATACGGCAAAATATTCCGGGCAAAACCCTTCAGATTGAAGTCGCTCCCTGAAATGTACCCGCTTAAGCCATTTACAACAATATCACTATTGTCAAACAGAAGTTTCCCTTTTATACTATCAAATGTGTTACTGCTGTTCTTAAAGCGCATGCTTACATCGCTCAGTTCCAGATTTCCGGAGGTTATTGCCTGCTTCAGGTCTCCACTGACAAAACTTTTCCCGCTTTTACCACTTGGAAGTTTGCCTTTATAGGTCAAATTGACAACAGCCTTTCCCGCAAGAGATTCAACAGTATCTATCTGCATGAACTTTTGAAAGTTGTTCAGGTTCATTTCTGCATTCACACTTAGGTTGAGATAAGGGCTATCAAAATTTTCAATACTAAAATGTCCATTCAGCGATCCCTGATCAAGCTTACCTGTAAATTTGTCTATGGTAAGTTTTGAATTACCCAGGTTTGAATATTCTCCGTGCAACTGCACCTGTTTGAAAGCAAGGTCGGACCTTGTCTGCCTGATGTCGCCATTATCAATACCAAAACGGGATGTTATCAACGGCACTTCCGCACCGGTATATTTTCCCTTTATCAAGGCTTCAAAATAAAAATTGCCGTCACTGGAATAATCACTGATCTTATCTTTGTACTTATTTGGTGTAAGCGACAGAACGGATTGAATATTCAGATCACGACCCTTTAATTGCAG
>JAEUTS010000161.1 GCA_016787005.1 Bacteroidia bacterium | reverse complement strand
TTTAGCAGCCCTAACTAAAAAATCAAAACAAATGTCGTATTTATTTACCTCAGAATCGGTATCAGAAGGACACCCGGATAAAGTAGCTGACCAGATATCAGATGCAATTATTGATGCGTTTTTAACGTATGATTCAAATGCAAAGGTTGCATGCGAAACTTTTGTAACAACAGGATTGGTTGTTGTCGGAGGTGAGATAAAGAGTAATGAATCGGCTAAAGCTAAAGTTGATGTGCAGAAGATCGCGCGCGAGGTTATTGCACGCATTGGATATACAAAATCAGAATATCAATTCGATGCTGTTTCGTGTGGTGTAATAAATGTGCTGCATGAGCAATCTTCCGATATTAACCAGGGTGTTGAACGTAACAAGGAAGAAGAACAAGGTGCCGGCGACCAGGGAATGATGTTTGGATATGCTTGCCGCGAAACCGATAATTACATGCCTCTTCCGCTTGAATTGTCACATTTGCTGTTACGCGAACTTGCCGACATACGCAGGGAAGGAAAGAAAATGAAATACCTTCGTCCGGATGCCAAGTCGCAGGTAACGATACAATACAGCGACAAAGGTAAACCCGAAAAAATTGAAACAATTGTACTTTCTACCCAACACGATGATTTTGCAAGCGAAAAAGAAATGCAGGCAAAAATTCACGATGATGTGGTGAACATCCTAATACCCCGCGTAAAAAAACAGTTGCCTTCGCGTGTTAAAAAATTATTTGTAGATGGCATTAAATATTTTGTGAATCCTACCGGCAAGTTTGTTATTGGCGGTCCGCATGGCGACACAGGCTTAACCGGTCGCAAGATCATTGTTGATACTTATGGCGGACGCGGCGCACATGGAGGAGGAGCTTTCTCAGGAAAAGATTCATCCAAAGTTGACCGGTCGGCAGCTTATGCAACACGTCACATAGCCAAAAACCTTGTTGCTGCCGGAGTTTGCGACGAAGTCCTTGTACAGGTAGCTTATGCAATTGGTGTTGCACAACCCGTTGGTTTGTATGTGAACACTTATGGCACCTGCAAAGCCCGTAACAAAGAAGGTAAAAAATTAAGTGATGGTGAGATTGCTACACTTGTTGCTAAACTGGTTGATATGCGTCCAAGCGCAATTGTTAAACGTTTTGGATTAAAAAATCCGATCTACTCTGACACAGCAGCATACGGACACATGGGCCGCACACCAGGTGTTAAGGAAGTGAATGGTAAAAAATATGAAACTTTCGGATGGGAAAAACTGGAACTGGTTGAACCGTTCAGAAAAGCTTTCGCTATCCAAAATAAAGAAGCTGCTGTAGAAGCATAATTCATTATTTTATACATACACAAAAAGGAGGAATATTTTATTCCTCCTTTTTTTCACCCAAATAAGACCTTGCCTAAATAATAAATGGAATGATTCTTGTCCGGGTTAGTAAAAGTAAATTCATGAACAGGTTAAATTATATAGCCAGTAGTTTAATGTTAGGAATGGCAATTTTATCCTGCGCGCAATCAAAAACAAAGGAGGTTACACAAATGAATACCACTGATATTTCATTCAAGGATCTTGATACCGCCACATTTGGTGCCGGTTGCTTTTGGTGTGTTGAGGCAGTTTACCAGCAGGTAAAAGGTGTTGTAGCCGTTAGTTCGGGCTACTCAGGAGGAACTGTTAAGAACCCATCTTATAAAGAAGTATGTGCCGGTACAACAGGGCATGCAGAGGTCACACAGATCCTATATGACCCAAAGCAGGTAAGCTTTGAACAGTTGCTTGAGGTCTTTTGGAAAGTCCACGACCCTACAACTCTTAACCGGCAGGGGAATGATGTTGGTACACAATATCGCTCCGTAATATATTACCATACCGACAAACAAAAAGAGCTGGCCGAAAAGTACAAGAAAGAATTGAGTGCATCGGGCGCGTGGGATAAACCAATTGTAACAGAAATAAGTCCGTTCACCGTATTTTACAGAGCCGAAGATTACCACCAGAATTACTACAATCTCAATGGGGATCAACCCTATTGCCAGTTTATAATAAAACCAAAGCTGGATAAATTCGAAAAGGTTTTTAAGAATAAATTGGCCAAGTAGTTTTTTATTTCTTACTGTTTCTTATCCGGGAAACTACTTTTTCCTCATAAACACCTGTATCGGCACGCCTGTAAAATCAAAGTGCTCACGTATCTTATTTTCGAGGTAGCGCTTGTACGGCTCATTTACATACTGCGGTAAGTTGCAGAAAAATGCGAAAGACGGAGCGTGGGTATGCAATTGCTGCGCGTATTTAATTTTTACATACTTACCTTTGATGGAAGGGGGAGGGTAATTATCAATTTCGGTTTGCATTACCTCATTCAGCTTTGAAGTGGATATTTTCTTTATCCTGTTTTCATTTACCTGCAGCGCGACTTCGACTGCTTTTAAGATACGCTGCTTCGTGGTAGCGGATGTAAATACAACAGGCACATCAGTAAACGGAGCTATCATCTTCTTAACATATTCTTCGTATTCTTTCGTAGTCTTTGTATTCTTCCCTTCAACAAGGTCCCATTTATTGATCACTAACACCAGTCCTTTCCTGTTCTTCTCTACAAGACGGAAAATACTCATATCCTGGGCTTCAATTCCAACCTGTGCATCAATCATTAACAGGCATACATCACAATCCTCAATTGCCCGAACAGAACGCATAACGGAATAAAACTCAACATCCTCATGAACTTTCGCTTTTTTTCGGATACCGGCAGTATCAACCAAAATAAAATCTTTTCCAAACTGGTTGTAATGTGTATTTATTGTGTCGCGTGTGGTGCCTGCAATGTCGGTAACAATTGTACGCTCGATACCCAGTAAGGAATTCAGCAATGATGATTTGCCAACATTCGGACGACCAACAATTGCAATCTTTGGAAGGTCGGTTTCTTCAATGACCTTTTCTTTATCAAGATGCTTTACAAGTTCGTCAAGCAACTCTCCGGTACCACTACCGCTTACAGCCGAAACAGAGAATACTTCTCCAAGTCCAAGGGAATAAAACTCAGCTGACAGACCTATGCGTTCGTTGTTATCAACCTTGTTTGAAACTAAAATGACATGCTTTTTGGCTTTACGCAGGATCGCGGCAACCGCTTCATCAAGGTGCGAAATGCCAATTGTAACATCGACCACAAAAAGAATAACATTGGCTTCATCAATGGCCAACTCCACCTGGCGGCGTATCTCACCTTCAAAAATATCTTCAGACCCCTTTACATATCCGCCTGTATCAATTATAGAAAATTCAACGCCGTTCCATGTGGCTTTTCCGTAATGACGATCACGGGTAACGCCCGACATCTCATCAACGATCGCCTGCCGGGTTTCAGTTAAACGATTAAACAAGGTTGATTTACCTACATTCGGACGCCCTACTATTGCAACTATATTAGCCACTTAACTACGAATTATGAATAAGGCACGAATGTACGAAATCGAAGATTCACGAACCCCTTTTATTCTAATTAAAAAAGGGAGAAGTGAGTAATAACGAATGGAAGTAGGGTACTATTTGACTATATGAGGTATGAATATTGATGAGGCGACAATTCGCAAACCTGCCGGCCGTCAGTCAGGTTCGTTTTTTATTCACCATTCGTTGATTTCAATTGTACCCAAAATGCTTCAGCTTACCTTCATTATTCCGCCAGTCTTTATCAACCTTCACAAACAACTCCAGGAAAACCTTTTTACCTAAAAACTCTTCAATATCCTTTCGGGCGTCAGTACCTAATCTTTTCAGATTTTTTCCCTGGTGACCTATCATGATCCCTTTTTGTGAATCGCGCTCAACAAGAATAACAGCGCTTATTTTGGTGATATGCTCTTCTTCTTTAAAACTTTCAATAACTATCTCAACCGAATACGGAATTTCCTTTTCGTAAATCAATAATACCTTTTCACGGATAATTTCTGAAACAAAAAACCGTTGCGTTTTGTCCGTAAGCTCTTCTTTGTCATAGTAGGGAGGAGAAACAGGCAATAATGAAATTATTTTATCGAAAATAAAATTAAGATTGAATTTTTCAATGGCCGACACAGGAATGATCTCGGCTTTTGGCAATTCCTTTGCCCAGTATTGCACTTTTTGTTCCAGCTTTAGCTGATCAGCGAGATCAATTTTATTTATCAGCACCAATACCGGTACTGCAGCAGCTTTCACTTTTTCAAGGACCGAATCATCAACCGGTCTGTCATCTGTGATATCCGTTACAAACAAAATCACATCAGCGTCAATCAACGCCGTGTTTACAAATTCCATCATCTTTTCATGCAGTTTGTAACCTGCCTTTAAAACACCGGGGGTATCAGAGTAAACGATCTGAAAATCCTCACCATTCACGATCCCCATTATGCGATGGCGTGTAGTTTGTGCTTTTGATGTAATGATGGAAAGCTTTTCGCCTACCAGCGCATTCATTAATGTTGACTTGCCAACGTTAGGGTTGCCAATAATGTTTACAAATCCTGCTTTATGGCTTGTCATTTGCATTTAAAATAGATTAATAAAAATTGTTAATAAGAATTTGTTTGCATACAAAGAAACTAAATATATATTTGCACCGCAATTC
>JAEUTS010000140.1 GCA_016787005.1 Bacteroidia bacterium | reverse complement strand
ATAGAAGGAGTGATCTTTTTTGCATGATGTTATAGGATATGTGTTATTAGTAAAGTTAGACGATTTGTTGGAATTGAGTGATGCGTATAGATGGGTTTTTAATGTGTTTTTCCTGATGGACTGAAGCCTAACACATTTGTTGTCAATGCCATATGAAATAGCTATGGCAGGGCAAGGTGCCTATTTTTCAACAAGAAGATAAGTTATAACTTTATAAGAGTTATGCTGTTAAGGATACAATTGATATGGGTGGTGTTTTTGTTATCATTTACGCTTGCCGAAAACAGGGTTAGTGTGGTTAACATGGAGCAATTACAAAATCAAACAATAAGGAAAGGTAACGATAGTCTGTATGTTGTAAATTTTTGGGCCACCTGGTGCAGGCCCTGTATACAGGAGTTACCCTATTTTCAGTCAGCATCCGAAAAATTTTCAGGCAAAAAAGTAAAATTCCTTTTTGTGAGTCTAAACTCGTTAAAAGAATTAAAAATCGTTGAGACATTTGCAATTAATAAAAAAATAAAACAGCAGGTTTTACTGCTTAATGCCGGCAACCCGAATGTATGGATAGACAAGGTGGACAGCACATGGAGCGGTTCAATTCCAGCCACAGTGATGTATAAGAACGGACAAAAGATTTTTTTTAAGGAAGGAGAATTTACACAAACAGAAATTGATTCAATCACTCAATTAAAAACATATACCCCCTAAACAAATGAAAAAAATTACAACACTTCTCATGGTTTCAGCAATTCTGCTTGCATCATTTACCGCCGCAGACGGTTATAAGGTAGGAGACAAAGCAGCTGATTTTAGATTGAAAAATATTGATAATAAGATGGTGTCATTGGCTGATCATAAAGATGCCAAAGGAATAATACTTGTATTTACATGTAATCATTGTCCGTTTGCAAAAAAGTATGAGAGTCGTATTATGGCTCTGGACAAGAAGTACAAAAGCAAAGGATTTCCGGTGATCGCTATCAGTCCGAATGATCCGACAGTTGTAGCAGAAGATAGTTTTGAGAACATGCAGAAGCTTGCTGCTGAAAAGAAATATACATTCCCTTACCTGTTTGACGAAACTCAGCTAACCGCAAAAGCTTACGGAGCTGCTAAAACCCCGCATGTATTTATCCTGCAAAAGGTAAATGCGGAATATATTGTAAGGTATATAGGTGCGATCGATGACAACTCTGATGATGAAGTTGGTGTGAAGGAAAAATATGTTGAAAGTGCTGTGGATAATATTCTTTCAGGTAAGACAGTTAATCCGGGTATGACAAAGGCAATAGGCTGTTCCATTAAATGGAAAAAGCAATAGGCAACGGTATTTTATGGTGCAGTAAGGCTAACATTCACGCCGCACCCGTTTTTATCTTTTATATTTAAATTGTAAGTGCCCGGACATAGTTGGTTTTTATACCTTTTGGTATATCCATCGGGCCATGCGTAAGTATAAGGGCTTGTTCCTCCGGTAGCATTTAGCAATATCCATTTTTTGCAGCCGCAGCCCGTGCAATTTACATTGCCTTTTATAAACAGGCCTGCCAAAGGAGAGGGCGAACCGATAGCTGAAGTATTTGTAGCAGTATATCCATTACCATCAGTAACTGTAATGGTATAAGTGCCTTCTGATAGATCTGTGACTATTGCTCCTGTTTGCCCGATTGCACCTGACCAGCTATAAGTAAACGGAGAGGTACCACTTGTGGGATTTACAAAAATGCTTCCATTGTTTCCGCCGTTACAGGTTATATTCGCAAAAAATAAAGATTACCGGCTGCATCCTTCCATTCGCTTGTGGGTTCGTATAATGCAAGAGGCAGATTAGCCGGATTGGCTACTCCCTTTGTCACGAAAATTCCAGGTCAATCAAATGTCGTGAGGCCATGCATCCAGGTCCATTGACCCGGAGTTTGTGCGAATGCGGTAATGCTGAAAAACGTAAAGGCGAGGTGAACGGCAAGAAGTATAATCCCGAATTTATTTTTCGTCCGGGCACATTTTATAAAAAACTGATTGTAAAGCGAAACACGCCTGACACCTTCATTACCCTTTGTGTTGGTTAAACACGCCTTTTTCATTTGTTACTTTGTTCTATTTCCCTTTTTCTTCTTCACTTTCTCTTCGCTCAATTTCTTTCACAAACTTCCCTGCTTTGTCAATGTAAAATTCTTTTCCATCCATTCTTACTTCAACCATGCTATTCTGAAAGAGGTAAGCTTCATCATACTTAAAGGCTATGAGCATATCTCCCTTTGGATTGATAAATCCCCATTTGCTTCCCTGTTTAACTGCAGCAACTCCTTCAGAGAAATTCCTTGCATCTGAATATTGAATTGGAATGATTGGTTTACCGGTCTTATCAATGTATCCGTATTTGCCGTCTTTTTGTACCCGCGCCAGGCCATTGATGAAGTCATCCGCCAGATCGTATTCCATTGTAATAGCTATTTTTCCATCTTTGTTAATGAATCCGGACTTGCTGTTTTGCGTTACTCTTGCCAGTCCATCATAAAAAGCGGAAGCATCATCATATATAAATGGTATTACTACCTCGCCTTTCTCATTCAGGTAACCACGCTTTCCTCCCTGCAACACGAGTGCTAACCCATCATAAAAATCACTTCCTGCTTCATACTTCGGTGTTACTATAATTGTACCGCTTTTGTCGCGATAGCCGCATTTGCCATTTTGGTAAAATCGCTCTGGAGATTGAGAATACATAATCGCGCTAAATAGTAATCCGATAAAAAGTCCTGTAAATTGGTTTGAATGGTTCATAAATATGTTTTTAAAAATTGTTCGGAAATTATTTTTTCAAAAGTATTGTTTTATGCTGTCACTTGGACATCGTACTCTGAAAATTACAACAAAAACAGGTTCATGGCGCAGTGAGGCTGATATTTACACTGCAACCGTTTTTATCTTTAATATTTACAGTATAAGTTCCGGGACAAAGTTGGTTTTTATATCTGTTGATATATCCATCGGGCCAGGTATAACTGTATGGGGCTGTGCCGCCACCGGCCGAAACCATTAACCACTCTTTACAACCGCAGCTTACGCAACTTGAGGTGCCTTTAGCAAATTGCCCGATCAATGGTTGGGGAGAAATTACATTTGAAACAGAAGAAGCCGTACAGCCTTTGCTATCTGTTATTGTTACCGCATAATTACCCGCTGTCAAGCCAGAAACCGCAGTACCTGAAACCCCATTGCTCCAACTGTAAGTATAACCTGGTGTTCCACCCATGCCTGCAGCGGTTAGTGTTCCCGTTCCCCCATAGCAATTAATATTGTCTACTGTAACAGAAGCGTTTATTGCCGGATTGACTGAGACTATAACCGTTGTAGTTGAACTATTGCCGCCGGAGTCTGTTACTTTTATAGTATAAGTTGTAGTTGTAACCGGGCACGGGCTAATATTTTGGGTGGTTGATCCGTTGCTCCAGGAGTAAGTATATGGGCTGATTCCGCCGGCGGGTGTTGAGTTTACAGTGGCGCAGCTACCCGGACAGACAGAGCTGGCGGCAGCAGTAATGGATGGACCGCTAACGCAGTTGGTAACGACAATAGTTTGAGTTTCGGTTTTTGAACAGGTATTTGTAACTGTATGGCTGACCGTATAACTACCAGCAGATAGAAAAGTGTATGAAAAGTTTGTGGTGGTTCCACTAACATTCACAGGTGCAATAGACCAGCTATATTTAACTCCCGACCCCGTTGATCCTGTATTTGTAAAGTTTACAAGCATGCCGACACAAAGTTGCGAGTAGGTAAATGTTGCTGAAACGGGAGGTCTTGTATCAATAATGTTGAATGCATTGGTTTTCGTACAACCAAACCCATCAGTTATTGTGATAACATAATTTCCTGCTACGGAAGGATATATCCTTGAAAGAGTTTCTCCCGAACTCCAGCTGTAAGTCAATGTGCCAAGTCCGCTTGGGTTGGTTACAAAAACTGAAATGTATCCACCTCCGCTGCTACAGTTGAAAATATTTGAACTGGCAGATGTTGTGGTTATTGCGGTTCTTACTACAACTATGGGGGCTGCAGCAAAAGTAAATCCATTTGCATCAGTGACAATAACTGTATATGAAGTAGTTGTGTTCGGACAAACATTAATAGTCTGAGTAGTCGCACCGGTGCTCCAGCTATATATATAAGGATTTGTTCCTGTCAAGCCCGTAATAGTTAGATTTGCACAATTACCCTGACAAATTGTTGCACCTGCAGCAGTACCATCAATGGAACAGGAATTTACAATTATTGTGTTTGTTATTGAATCCTTTTGGCACGGCGTTGTTACAACTAATTTGCCCGTATAAAATCCCGGCGCACCAAATGTAACAGTTGGTTTTAGTAAGGTAGATGAGGCAGGTGTTCCGCCTGTAAACGTCCACAAATATTTATAATTGGAAGTGTCGCAGCTATTGTTAATGGAGGGGTTGAAAACTACAGGGGAATTGGGACAGATTTTTGAAACAGAAAAATCAGGATTAAGATCTTTCGCCTCACAAATATTAATGCACAGCTGATCAATAAACGCATCGCCTCCCTGGCTGCTTGGGAAGGGTCCGGCATAAGCAGTTTGAAAGGCACCAGCTGTTACGGGATATTTTTCGCCAGCCCCGCCAGTGAGATATAAGTAATTCCCATTAACTGTTATACCTCCGCCAGCATCAAGGTCATCTTCATCAGGCCCCCCAAGGTAGGTAAGGCATTGTTGAATGCCGTTAGGAGTATATTTGGCAATAAACTGATCTTCACTTTGAGAACCGTTTCCTCCACCCGGATTGGGTTGATATGCACACAAGCTACTTATATAGTTAGCAGGTGTATTATCCTCCCACTCACCTAAAATGTAAATGTTATTATTTCCATCTGTTGCTACAAATCCGAAATATTCTGAAGCCAAACCACCCACATATGTTCCCCATAAAGCCGAACCGGTACTGTTAAATTTTGCAATGAAATCATCTACTGCACCTCCAAAAGTCAATTGTGTTGTTCCATTAAAGCCCATACCCGAATTAGAATCTGTATAACCGGCAATGATTACATTATTTAAACCATCAACTGCAATTGAAACGCCTGTATCTCCTCCCGGCCCTCCATAATAAGTAGACCACAATCTCCCGCCCGAAGTATTAAATTTAAAAACAAAAGCATCACCTCCTGCCCCGCCTAACGTATTTTGATATACAACATTTGCTCCGGTAAATCCTACAGGAAAATTTGCAGAAATAGTGTGACCACCAACTATTACATTACCTGTGGCATCGCAAGCTACTCCTCCGGCATTTTCATCACTGGACCCACCGATATACGTTCCCCAAACTCTTGTTCCTGTTGATAAAAACTTAACAAGATGACAATCAGTGCCTGAGAGCGCTGTTTGAAATGCCCCGGCTGTTGAAATGGCGTTTGTAGAATAAGTGGTGCCATACAAATATATGTTACTTCCGTCCGATGCAACATCAGAGCCATCATCATAAGCTGTCCCTCCATAATAGGTAGCCCACAATTGTGCGCCGGCTGGATTAAATTTTATTAAAAAGCCATCTGTGCCGCCGCCATAAGTGCCCTGGTGAGCCCCTGCAACCGGAAAATTAGTTGAAGAAGTAGTACCGGATACTAAAATATTATCTGCTGCATCAGTTGCGATTCCATTACCATAATCTCTGTCTGTGCCCCCATAATAGGTTGCCCACAACCGACCGCCATTGACGTTCATTTTTACTACAAACAGATCAATATTTCCCCTGAAAGCTATTTGAAACGCTCCTGCAGTAACTGGGAAGTTAAGTGATTCTGTTTGTCCTGTAAATACTACATTGCCTGCATTGTCTGTGGCTACAGCAGCTCCTCGATCCGGAAGAGATCCTCCGTAATATGAAAGCCAGGGATCAATGATCAGGGGGAATTCATGATTCCAAGCGCCAAGTTCAAAGCCCACAATTGTTCCATTCAGAGCATATCCCGCTTTTACATCAATGATCTGCCCTTCAATGATCTGATACACCCTGGGTATATATTCTCCCATAAGGCCGAGGCTTGTTTCGATCACCAGGTGTCCGTTTTTTAATAGTATTTCCTTTGCGCCACTATATTTTAATAGTATCTGATCGGGGTCGGCACCCGGGTTAACTATTATGTCATACTTTAATCCCCCACTTTTGCTTTGTCCTTTGGCTGCTCTATGTGTTGACTGTGCCGAAGTACCTTCGCTAATAAGAGTTGAAGCGTAATATTTTACATCAATTCCTTTGTAAATATTTTTTACGGTTACCTGGTTGTATGAATTTACACGGGTTATGCCATCCGGACAATGAGAATAATAATAATTGGTGTAGCCGTCAATCTGATCCGCTGTTTGTATATCTATTTTGTAGTTTTCGGACATGCAGTTAACAAAATCAACATCTATCCTGTCACCTTTTAGTAATTGCTTTTGAATGAGATCACGTCTTATTTCCGATTCTTCTTCCTCTGTAATTATAACCGATCGTTCCATTTCTTCTACTTGCTCATCCACTTCGTGCATTATTTCTCCCGCATTATTCGTGACATAACTAATTCCGGTTTTGCGCAGGAAAATATCTGTACCACCACTGTTTCCTTTAAATAGTATATCAGGACGTGATTGCTGGCTCATGTCAATCAGTTGACCTTTATTCTCGGTGAACATCATTCCGCTTCCAGCGCTGAGCGGGGCCGAAGCGCCTGTGCTGAGCGGAGCCGAAGCACCACGCAAAGAAGCAGGGGTTGACATTTGTGAGGCAGAAGCACCAATGGCTATAGTGCCAGGCAGAGTTTGTGCCGGTAGTTGAAGATTATTTAATGCCAGGAAAACGATCAGAAGCATAGTCAGGAGTTTACATATAACCGCTAAATGAAAAAGCAAACCCATCCTGCTTTTGTTTGCCTTGCCATTGCTATTTATAGTCATACCCATACAGTCCTTATTTTCTCTAAGTATTTATTGATATTCTCCGATTTCAATAGTAAACATCAGATGTTTATAGGGTTCTTTTATTTATTATAGCTAATGAACCTCTCTATAGTAAAGATTGAAAAGAATACGCCATAAAGCAAGTCTGATTTATTGTTAAATACCTTTATTAAAGATATTTTTTATTACCTATTTGTGATTCTGTTTTTTGAATTGAAATTCGTACATTTAAAAAAGCATCGAAAATATTAAATAATGAAAACACCATCGGACGAGCTTTTTAAACTTATAAAAAGCATGGATAAGGCTGAAAAACGACATTTTAAGCTGTTTTCTATGCAACCGAATGCCGGCTCAAAAAGTAAAAATTACCTGGTATTATTTGATGCTATAAATAAACAGACTAATTATAATGAATCTCAGCTGGTAAAAAATATCAAAAAAAGGGAGGTTATAAATAACTTTATTAAAGCTAAGAATTACTTACAGGAATCAATAATCAGCTTTTTGGTTCACTATCATTCGGGCGCAAGTGCTGATTCAATGTTGCGTCGTCTCCTTGAAAGGTCTGAAATAC
This sequence comes from Bacteroidia bacterium, assembly GCA_016787005.1. Lineage (GTDB taxonomy): Bacteria > Bacteroidota > Bacteroidia > JABDFU01 > JABDFU01 > JABDFU01. The sequence goes on along the minus strand of JAEUTS010000140.1, from coordinate 1,733 downwards.
TCACCACCAAGCGATTGTTTAAGCCCGCATTACGAACACTATTAAAAGCTGAAAAGCTTGCACTTCGGCTCGAAAATTATTCCTATCTGGTGATCATAAATAATCAGAAGCTAAACGTCTATATATATGGAAATTTACTAAAGGAAATGGAAGAATATCTACAAGATGGTATCCGCGCCAGCTTAGATCACATGAGCCGGCTCAGGAACTTTGTGGAGATCAAGAATCTGAATATAGCAACTACCCTGAATTACTTAAGGAAAAGAAAATACGGTAAGTTTAACCGACAGGAGGTGGATAAGATATCAGATTCTCCTGTATTGAAATCGCTTGATAAAGCAACCAGTTTCCCGGCTAAGGTTTCTTTCAACAATATTCGCAATTTTTTGCAGGCATTGACTCCCGGAAACAAAGAAGTAGAATATGAACGGCTGAAGAGTTGGCTTGCATATCTTGAAAGAAATATTGACAAACTACAAAATGGTGAAGAACATTACATTGTTGCGTTTTCTACCATAGCGCTTATGACAGATGAGTTGAAGGGCGGACTCAGGGAATTAAATGAATTATATAATCAGCTGACAGTCTTTTATTCAAACCTACCTCCTAAAAAGAAAAACAACCAATTGACATTTTACTACATACGCATTTTGAATAATTACCTTGATGCATTCCTTAAATTCGGGAAGCCCGAAATGGCAGGTATTATTTTTAAGGAGATTAAAAAAGTTGAAAGTTTCAATGCCAGGGCTGAGTTAAACAGCAGTACAAAAATGCTATTGTATAACAATATGTTTTACGCCGCTTTTTTACTTGGACAATTCCGTGAGGCGATGAAATGGATCACTAAGATCATTCATTCAAAAGATGAAACAGGATTGGATATTCAATCCGCAGCAAGAATTTCTTTATTGATTATTCACTTTGAGTTGGAAAACGCTGACCTATTGCCCTCTTTGTTCAGGAAAACGGAACGTTTTCTTATGAAAAACAATTGTTATAATGAATTTGAAAGGACAATGATCCGCTTTTTTGAAAATGAATATCCCGAAGCCAATAACAAACCGGATCGGATCGAGGCTTTCAAAAAATTAAAGCAAAAATTTGAATATCTTATTAGAGCGCAAAAGAAGCCGGAGGCCTTCAACTTCTTTGATTACATATCATGGGTAGAGAGTAAAATACAACATCGTCCTTTAAACGACATAATTAAAGACAGATCGCCCAATAGCCGACAACAATAACAATCAGTCACCTGAACTTGACGGGGCAGACAAATTAACATTGATACTGCACCTGTTTTACCTCACTCCCCGCATTCTCCAAATGGAGAGAGGGCTGATTGTCATTACAAATTATGGTGTACTAACTGTTAAATTAGTACTACAACCATTCTTATCAACAACTTTTATCGTGTAAGCCCCCGGACACAACTGATTTTTATACCTATTCACATAGCTATCGGGCCAGGAGTAGGAGTAAGGGCTTGTGCCTCCGGTGCCGGTTACCATGATCCATTCTTTACATCCGCATGATGCGCAATTGGCAGTGCCTTTTGTAAACTGTCCCACGAAGGGCGGAGGGGAAGCCAAAGAAGTCGTTGACGTTGCGGTACATCCCTTTGAATCGGTAATAGTCACTGAATAATTTCCTGAAGTGAGTCCTGTTGATGTTGAAGTAGTTTGCCCGTTACTCCAAATGTAAGCATAAGGTGAAGTGCCGCTTCCGCCTGT
>JAEUTS010000122.1 GCA_016787005.1 Bacteroidia bacterium | reverse complement strand
TCATTTCCCGGCGAACACCTTTTTAAGTATGTCCGACACTCTTGCCGCAGGGTCTTTTCTTATTTTCATTTCCTCTTCGGCTATAAGTGTAAATAATCCTTCCATCGCTTTGGCGGTCACATAACTATCAAGATCAGGGTTTTGTTTTTTAACACCGGGTATTTTATTATACTTTGTCATTAAAGGGTTCCAGTATTTAGTGATATTTACCTTTTGCAAGGCTTCTTTTACTTTGGGCCTGAACGCCGCGTCTAATTCCGCGCTGGTCTTTCCTTTCAGGTAGCTTGTGGCAGCGGTGTCTTTTCCATTTAATATCGAAAATCCGTCGCCGATACTCATATTTGTGATGGCTTTAAGGAAGATAGGTGCGGCAGATTTAGCGGCCTCTTCGGCCCCCCTGTTAAGGGTTTCAACAAACTTGGTTGTTTGCTTGGTCATTCCAAGGTTATCAAGTGTATTTTTAACATCAATGGCTTCCTTCGGAAAAGGGATCTTTACTTTTGGATTTTTGTAGAATCCGTCAACTTTTGAAACCGAGGATGAGGAGTTATTGGTACCTACTGATAAAGCTTCCTTCAGGCCTTTAATTACCTCATCGTTGCTCAGCGAAGCTTTAGGAGCTACTTTCTCTGTTTCTTTTTTAACATCTTCCTTTACATCCTTAATAATTTTATCCAGGTTGAATTGGGCACTAAGCGCGCCGGAGCTTATTACCAATACTGATACGATCAATTTTTTCATAGTAAATGAGTTTTCTTATTAAACATACAAATATATTGCCAATTTAACGTATTACATTATAAACAGATTAAATTTACAGGGTTGAAAGTTATCAGTAATTGAGTTATTAAGTTATTGGGTTATTGAGTCCCCCCAATAACTCAATAGCTTAATAACTCCTTACCACAACAAACAAATGAAAGCAGAAATAATTACAATAGGCGATGAATTACTGATCGGACAGGTAGTAGATACCAACTCGGCCTGGATGGGGCAGCAGCTTAACCTGGCCGGAATTGAGGTAAAGCAAATAACGTCCATCTCCGATAAGTCAGCCGATATCATTGCAGCCCTCGATGGCGCTGTTAAACGCGCGGATATTATTTTAATAACAGGAGGCTTAGGCCCCACAAAGGACGACCTTACCAAGCAAACGTTGTGCACTTATTTTAATACACAATTGGTCTTTAATGAAGAAGTGTACAAGGATGTGGAAGCGCTGTTTAAAAGTCACGGGAAGGAAGTTACTCCTATAAACAGGAAACAGGCCGAAGTGCCGGCTAACTGTAAACCCATCAGGAATAAAAACGGGACCGCGCCGGGCATGTGCTTTGATGTAAACGGCAAACTCTTTTTTTCAATGCCGGGTGTTCCTTATGAAATGAAGGCTATGATGGAGCAAGATGTTCTGCCCATGATCAAACAACGATTTAAGCTTCCCGTTATTTTTCATAAAACGATTTTAACACAGGGTATTGGCGAGTCATTTTTAAGTGAAATAATAAGTGAGTGGGAGGATGGCCTGGCCTGGCAAAACATGAAACTGGCCTACCTGCCATCACCCGGAAAAGTACGTTTGCGCATCACCGCATTTGGCATGGACAGGTCTGAATTAATTAAAAAAGTGGAAAAGCAAATTGACCTGGTAAAGCCCTTGATCAACGATTATATATACGGCTATGAAAACTTTGGCGAATACCAGCCGGGTATAGAAGAGATAGTAGGGGAGATGCTGCGAAAAAAGAAAGCAACCCTTGCCACCGCCGAAAGCTGCACAGGTGGTTATATATCGCATTTAATTACCAATGTGCCCGGCAGCTCTGATTATTATGTGGGTTCTGTTATTTCATACTCCAATGATGTGAAAGTACAGGAGCTGAGTGTGGATCCCGCTGTGATCGAACAGAATGGGGTAGTAAGCAGGGAAGTGGTGGAGCAAATGGCCGTTGGGGCAAGGAAAAAACTCAAGGTTGATTACGCCATCGCCGCATCTGGTATTGCCGGGCCAACCGGCGGCACCAATGAAAAACCCGTTGGCACTGTTTGGATTGCTGTTGCTACACCTCAGTTGGTCACCGCGCAAAAGTTTTTATTCGGCAATAACCGCAAACGCAATATTCAGAAAACCGCTGACGCCGCGTTGAATATGCTGAGGAAGTTGATGGAGTGATATTATAAATTAATTTTTTGACACCATGATTCTACTTCAGATTTTATAGTTGCTTTCCATTTAGGTGCACTTGTATTTCTATAGGTTAAGCAATTGTCAAGAAGAATTTTAAAATCGGAGTTGTGAAATTTCTTTTTTTGTAGTGTTTCTATAGAAATAATAAAATCGGAAATACTCATAGGTATAACGTTTACTGTTTCCTCTATATCTGCATTATACCATGTTCCAATTCTGAAAGTTTCAACCACGTTATTATCAATATTTGGAGCAATGAACAAGCAATAAACATCTTTAGTTGGATATAGATGCTTGTATTGTGCCGTATGTCTTTTTACTGGTTCACTTTCAACAGCCATTTGTCTATGAGAAGTAGTTAAAGTAACTTCAACAACAAGAATATATGTTTCAAATTCAAAAATTAAATCAGATCCACCCCCAGGTGCCGTATTTCTTGGCAAAAAGTCTTGGTCGACTGGAAACCGTCTTGTTTTATGAATACGGCAAGTAATGTCATCAATTGAAAGAAAAGATCTCCATACGGCCCATTCTAAGTAGGCAGGTTTGTCATCAATTATTACATTTCCTTCGACCTTTTCATTGTTAAGTACCTTTAAATACTTTATTATTTCAGTTACAGATTTACTTTCCTGTTGCTCATAAGCGTATTCTTCTTCTCGCTCCCAATTATTATACTCAATAAGTTCATATCGAACGTTCTGCACTGTTTCGGGATTAGATTTCTCTGTTAACGTGCTTACTTTTTTAAACAGAGGATTTGCAGTATCGCGAATATTACTTCTTAAAGATGAAATTTCATTTAACGCGATCTTAATATTATCTGTTGGTATTTCCTGTGTGTTGGTATAAAATATTCTGAAATATTCCAATGGTTTTGTTTTGAATAGAAAAACAGGTTCAGTTTTTAATAACTGATTTACAAACTCTTTTTTATTTGGACGAATTACAATTGAATCACCAATTCTTGTAAATAAACCCGAAAGACTAAAATATCTAAAGGTTGTATCTGCGTAATCCCCTACGACACTTGAAGGGTTGATGCCGGAGAATTTAGCAAGGTCTTTTAAATAAACCGCATTAACCTTCTTTGCTTCCTTAGCAGTTTTACATTTTGAAATTTTTGCTCTGTATTCAAGAATTTCCTTAAGAATTGTTTTTGCAAGCGATGAAGTATGGTTTCTGAATTTTTGAATAAACAAACCCGTTTCGAATTTAGTCAACCCACCCTTATGTTTATCATCCAATAGCTTTAATACTTCAACAAACAAGATGAATGGCTTGAGATTGCCATCAGCAAATCTTCGCTCGAGTGAATTTGGTATTTCATAACAAGCAAATTGTCGTAGGTATATATCTTCTATTTGAGGAACAGTTGTAGCTAAAATAAGCTTACGACCCGCTTCTGTTAATTGGTAAGGAAGTGTTATGTTGTTTTCATTTATTTGCTTGAAAAAATCAGTTGGAGAAAAAGTATCTCGACCAATTTTATATTTTTCGTAACTGATAAAGCCTAATTGATAAAATGCAGCCCTCCATTTTCGACCGTTCCAGTCAGAAGGTTTGCCATCAAATTCTAAAACGCCTTTTTCCTTTAACTTGGCGTGTATTCGTGTTTCGGCTTGTTTCCCTTTTGCATTACCTGAAAACCTTTCTTCAACAAATACTTTAAGGGCGTTCTCAATTCGTTTCGGATTCCGAACAGTTGTATTTCCTATGTTCCAAACTTTTGGCATTGCTATTTACCTATAAATAAATATTCTTTTACTCTGTTATTTTTATTGCCGATTTTATGGCTTTGATTACCCATTGAATATGTGTGATTTATTTCATAAACTTCAACTTTTGACTTGTATTTACAAAGCATTTCGGTTAATTCCTTTTTCGTTGGTAGGCTATTTGAGGAATATGATATTGCTATTATAGAATCCTTATGTTTTTTGAATAAATCATCAAATGCAGAATAGGCTGTTTCCTTTTTAGCAAACGGTGATTTATAGCTTTCAAATTTTTTAACTATTGAATGTTCTTGAATTTCAATTCCTTCCCAATTTTTTACAAGACCTTCAACAAAATGGTATCTCCGCACATAATCATTATCTGATTTTGGTGTGAAATATGGGGGGTCGAGATATACCAAGTCCGCTTTTACTGTAATATTTTCAGATCGTTTGTTCTTTGATTTATTTTGCTGATCATTATAAAAAACAGCTTTATTAAAAATCTGAATACTTTCAATAAAATGTTCCTCGATTGTTTTTCTCATGTCGGCTCTGCCATCATTGTAGCGTTCCCCAACAAAAGTAAATATGCCTCTTGATCTTTTTTTAACGCATGCTCTAACTAATGATGCAAGTGCCAACGCAATTTTGTATTCGTTATCAAGAAGAGAAATGTTGCGCCTAACTCTGTCGAGAAATTCGTTTTCTTCTGCTGAATAGAATATGTCCTGAAATGTACTTTGAATAAAGCCGTTATTTTTATTTTTCTTTAATAAAAACTTTATGTCCTTTGAATCGATTTGTTCCGTTGAGTTTTCAATAATAGCTTTTGAAGTTATGTAACTAAATGACATAAAATCATTTGTTATTACCTTTTTGCCTTGACATTTCATAAAGTAGCTAACTACATTACTGCCTGCAAACGCGTCAAAAAAACTGTCAAATTCAAGTTTTCCTATGTGCTTCCATAGATTGGAAATAATTTTATTCTTACTCCCCATATATCGTGTACCGGGGAAATACTGAAACTGATCTGTAAAGTTTTCTATTTCTAACTGCATATTATAGACCACCTAAAACAATGATATCTATTCCTGTTCGTGTTTTTGGATTACTGCTTATTAATCGCTTTGTTTCAACGATCTCTATATGGAAATCTTTATATAAATCGAGAATAAATGGGTGATCGGAATTTGTGAGCATTACATAACACCCTTTATTGGTAAGATCTTTAAAAATTTCAGCTAACTCAATCTGATCTTCTTCGTAAAAAAACTCTTTCGTATATCTTTTAAAATCAGAGTGTTTTCCAACAGGCTGATAAGGTGGGTCAAGAAAAACAAAATCACCTTTCTTTGCATATTTTTTTAAAATTTCCTTATAATCTGAAAAATATATTTCAGTGTTTTGTAAATAATCAGATGATCTTAACAGATTTTCTTTATTTAAAAAAGAACCATTTCGCTTACCGTAAGGTACGTTAAACTCTCCTTTTTTGTTAACTCTGAATAACCCATTAAAACAAGTTTTATTAAGATATATTAATCGAGCTGCCCTCTCTGCGTGACTTAATTTCTGTGTGTCAAGGCTCCTTGTTTTATAGTAAAAAGTTTCAGTGTTGTGATATTTCTCAAGGATATTTATTACTTCGTAAACATTTTCTTGTACTTGCTTGTATGTAATTACTAATTCTTCATTTAAATCTGAAATAATTGATTTCGGATGGTTAAGATTAAAGAATAAAGCACCTCCGCCAATAAATGGTTCAATATACTTATTGAATTTATTTGGCGTAAACTTTAATATATCAGAAATCATTTGAGTTTTTCCTCCTGCCCATTTTAAAAACGGCTTTTGAGTTTCCAACTCTGGAAATAGCACCTTCGGTCTTGCATGAACAATCCCTAACTGTTCTGATTTAGTAATAGTTGTTCCTTTAAGCATCAGTATGTTTTTTGAATTGTTTCAAGTATGTTATTTTTTGTTCGGCAACTTTCAAAATATCCTTTGGGTTATCTTCTTCTAATAATTCGTATGCGACTTTGTCGCTTATGAAACTTATAAGTAATGATTTTCTATCTACTTTGAAAATACTTGATAGTTTATCAATCATTTCAGTATTTGCTTTTCTTTCATTTCGCTCAATTTTACTTAATGTTGATTGGTCAATATCAAGAAGTGCAGCAAGCTTTCTTAAAGGCATTTCAGTTTCTTCTCGTAGTTTACGGAGCGTTTCGCCAAATGATTCAATTCCTTGTTTAGACATTTTTGGTTCTTGACAATATTTGTCCAAATATAATAATGGTTTCCGAAAAAGCAAATTTGATTATATACAATTTTATTAACATGTTGCGGGAGCCAAATTAGAATGGCAAACCGCCTCCGACGCTTAAAAATTAAAAATGTGCGGTGGCAAAAAATTTAAACCTTTTGGGCGGTCGCAGGTGGGGTCGCACGGGTTGCGCTAAATGATTTATTGAAATGAGATGCTTAAACGTTAAGACGATTTGTTGTAAGCTGTCCAGTTCTTAAAAAGTCTTTGTGTTGTTCCCTAAAATATGTTTAATCAAGGAATACTTTACCTGACAATTAATACTTTGTTGTAAACTCTATGACCATCTCTTTCAGTAATAAGTAAGTAAATGCCTTTCGTTAATTTATGGGTTTCAATTAAAATATCGCTATCGGTAACCTCTTCTTTAAGCAGCTTACCTAACATATCATAGAGGGTAATTTTCGTCTTACTCCGAATGCCTTGTATGGCTATGCTGAAGTCGGCAGGATTGGGAAATATCTTTAATGATTCTAATTTCTCAAAACTGGTGAGTGGCCGTTCCAAATATATATTGCTTGCATCATTGGTTATTACCGGTGGCATATAATCGAAGTAGATAGCTGCTCGATTAATAATTCTTGTTCCGGGAGCAATATTTTTTATCCTTTTTATACTATATTTTACAAATCCCTGGCTATTGGCTTCGTCAATTATTTTCGGAGGTAAAGAGATGTTTTTGAAGTTGATAAACATAACGTTTCCTATAAATCTTGTTGAATAGGGATAACTTGATGCACCCATTTCCACACTGGCTAATTCAAACAAATCACTTATCGTATCCCTCAATACCACATTGAAAGCTGTATCGTTACCCAGGTTTTGAAATTGAATCATATATGTAAAAGATGTATCGTTTTTATAAACAGTATCCTGGAAATTAACCGATTTGTGATTCGGATCATATGGGCCAAATGGGAATTGCAACAAACTATCAATATTGTTTTCTGGAGTAGTATCTGTTAAAACAGGTGTAATGATTGCATAAAGCTTATCTATAGTAGAATTAAAAGAAACACTCGTATCGACTGCCAAAGTAAAATCAACTTTTGTACTTTTTCCCGCAAGGAGGTTGGAATAATTCCAGACTAATTTAGTCTGGAAAACAGAATCTGGAGGTGGAGTCGCATTTACAAAATGTAAAATCGAATCATGAAGAATTACGATGTTACCACTCATCGGTTTTGTACCTGAATTTTCCGCAAAAACATTGTATTCAACCTTGTGTCCGGCCCGAATGTGTCCTCCTCCAACACTTATTCTTAAATCTTGTACATTCTGGAGCATAAAAAGTCCTAATTTATTATTATATGAAACGGAGGAGCTGCTGTCAATACTTAATGAAACTCCATTGTTACATGTGCTAATCCAATATTTAGGAGGTACCGGATCAATTTGATATTTTCCAATCGGAGCATAAAAATAAAAATTGCCACCAGTATCGGTCATTGCATAATTTATAAGATTTTTAGTACTGTCTATCAGGCCAATTATTTTACCTTCCAGTTTTGATTCAGTAGAATCCAAAATACAATCCTGATTTACATCATAATATAAATTTCCATGTATTGATGGGGAAGAATTTCTATTGTTCATTGTATATTTCATTAATAATAAATCATCCATGCTGTTTCCGGTGCAAGTCCCATGCCCCCCCAGCATGTATATATTTTTATCATTATCGATATTTAAATCCCACCAACCCTGACATTCTTCATGTGGATTATTAGAATGAAATATGTCCTGCCATAGAATAGCTCCGGAAGTATCAATTAACGATAGGAAGCAATCTGCAAATGTTGAATTGTTTAAAAATGTACCATAAAGCATAAATTTATTTGGGGCTATTGTTGTAATGCTAATAGAATTGTTTGTATTGATTGCACGGGTAGCTGATGTGCCTGAATAATTCTTTGACCAAATTAAGTTTCCGTTTGGTGTATATTTTAAAAGAACACCTGTTGCTAAACTATACGGATTATTTGTTGCACCTATTGCACCCGCAACATATACATTACCTACTGAATCCATAGCAATTGATGTACCGTATGCATCTCCATATCCAAAAGTTTGAGACCAAAGTAGTTTCCCATTCGGATCAATTTTATTGGTTCCCATTAAATGGGTTGAGTTTGTAATGCCAACTGCATATATATTACCTTGTTTGTCAAAGGAGATGGCCGATATAGTCCAAAAGTCCAAAGGGATACTCCATAATTCAGCTCCGGTGGGGCTATACTTGACAATTCCATTTTTAATTGATACATATATATTGTCTGAAGCATCGATTAATAATGAATAGGCACTACTGTATCCTCCAAAATTTATCTGTTTCTTCCATAAAAGATTTCCAAGCGTATCAATTTTGGATGTTAATGCAAAAATTCCACCAGAATTAATCGTACCAGCAGCAATAATATTTCCTTTACTGTCAAAATCAATATTATTATAATAATTTACAGTTGTAGTACTATTTGAGACATCTTTATAAGTCCAAAGAGTTTTCCCATTTGCATCAAGTTTTCTTAATGTCAAATAGTAATTTGGATAAATATTATTAGAGTTGGCAATGTGCAAAAAGCCACTTCTGCTTATTTTCATTGTTCCAAATGAAGAAATTGAATCTAAATGTTCCCATTGCATATATCCATGAGGATCGTATTTCATCAGGTAAGATCCATAATATGGCGGACCCAATCCATTCTTTCCAATTCCTAGATATACATATCCATTTTGATCAACCACAGATTCAAAACCTTGCAGTCCCCCGCCTTGAGAACTTGGATAAATACTATTCCAGGCACGGTAATATTGGCCGAATGATAATGCAGAAAAAAGGACAATAAAGAAATTTATATGTAGAATTTTCCTAATCATGAATTACAAAAAATAAATGATAAATCTAATATAATCAACAGACTTCACTTCACATACACCCTAAACTCCGTCCTTCTATTCTTGGCATGTTCTTCTTCGGGGCAATCAACACCATTACCGCATTTATTAATGAGGCGGGTTTCGCCATAGCCTGTTCCAGTTATGCGCTTTTTGGCAATGCCGTTTTGGATGATGTAATCGGTAGCGGCTTTGGCCCGTTTTTGTGAGAGATTAAGGTTATATTCATCAGTGGCTCTTGAGTCGGTATGGGAGCCAATTTCAACGGATAGTTTTGAGTTGTTCTTCATCAGGTCAACTACCTTGTCAAGTACTTTACGGGCTTCGGGCAGCACTTTGTAATCATCCAGGTTGTAATAAATGTTCTCTACAATATTCACGCTGTCGTTCTTGCCCTTTTCGTTTTGTTTGAACTGCAATACTTTTAACCAGGGGTCATCCACATAAGTGGTGGATATACTTTTGTAATCTCCGGCCAAAAACTGAAATTTAAACCCGGCATCCTTTTTAAAGTGAATTACTTTTATAACAACACCGGCTTCATTTGTAAAGATCAGCTTCTTCAGATCCTTTAACCGTGGATCGTTTTCATCAATACGGAACAAAAAGCTTTCGTTAAAAGGCAGTGCGGTAAATAGAAAGCCTCCGTTGGGTTTGGTGGTAATGCTTTGCTGCACCTGGCCCCGTTCATTAACCAGGTCGATCTTTGCATTGGCCATGGGCTGCGAAAGTGTATCGGCGTATAATCTCCCTTTCATATCCATTCGCAGCTTGGTGTCATCCACCTGCAGGAATGATAATTCGTTGTTATCGCCTTTAAGCAGCGTGAACCTGAACCCGCCCTTTGAGTCGGACTTAATTACCTTGATCTCTTTAGCCGATGAGTTGGTTAAAATAATCTTGCTGTTAGGCGAAAGCCCTCCGTCGCTTTCATCGGCGGCAATAAAATAAGTTACATCGGGGTCGAGATCGGTAAAAACAAATGAACCAAAGCCATTGGTAACAATGGTTTTTACAACCTCACCTTTTTCGTTCAACAGGTTTACTTTTTTATTGGCGTATGGTTTAGAGGGATTGTCACCTATAAGCAGCGTGCCCGCTATCTGGCTGGCATTATCAATCAGCGAATCGGGCTTCAACGCTACAAGGTCGGCCGGTAATTTCTCGAACACAAATTTCTGGCCGTGATCATTAATAACGGTAACTCTTAAAATTTTATTCAACTCATTAGCCAGGTAGTATTTTTTGTTAGGATTGAAATTCGCGTCACTTTCGTCCATTTTAACCAGGTACTGCAAATCCGGGCTCAGGTTTTCGAACTTAAAGAAACCCAGGCTGTCCGTTGATGTTACCCCCAGCACTTTACCGTCTTCTGAAAGCAGGAGAACTTTAATGCCTTTGGCAGGCTGATTAATATCCCTACTCAGCAGCACTTTCCCTTTCATGGAGATAAGTTTCAGCTGAATGAAGCTGTAAATATCATCCGCACCCTGGCCATCAGCTCTGTCGGATGAAAAATAGCCCGACAGGTTATCTTCCCCGAACAAAATACCGAAATCATCTGTGGATGAGTTAAGTGGTGTACCAAGATTCTCGGGCTTGCTCCATTTGCCGTTGATCTGTGATGATGAAAAAATATCAAATCCACCCAGGCCGGTATGGCCGGTTGAACTGAAAAATAAAACATTGTCCTTACGGATATAGGGGAACACCTCATCAAGTACAGTATTTACATTAGGTCCGAGATTTTGCGGAGTGCCCCATTTGTCACCTTCTTTTTTCGATACATAAATATCTTTTCCTCCAAAACCTCCCGCGATATCGGCCGCGAAATACAATTGCTGGCCGTCGGCCGACAGGCTTGGATGTGAAACCCAGGCGCTGTCGCTGGCGAGGGGAACAAGCTCTCCTTTATCCCATTTGCCATTGGAAGCCTTTGAGGAATAGATATGCGGCTGAAATATTTTGTTCGATGCCGAACGTGTTTCAATACGCGTAAAGAACATTTGAGTATGATCGCTGTTAAAGGTGGCCATACCATCGTGATAAGGACCATTCACTTTCTTTGAAAAGCGCTGAGAGGATTTGAATACGTTTTTATCTTTCGGATCCGATTCGGCAAAGTACAGGTTGAAATACGGATGCTTGTTCCATTCGCTGTTCTGGAAGTTAACAAGGTCGGGCTCACGGTCGCTGGTATAAACCAGGCCGTTCTTATAAAATGCAGGCGCGAATTCCGATCGCAGCGAGTTGAGGGCTTTTACATTGGTTATCTCATAATGGGAAGGCTGTGCCATCATCACTTTAAGTTCCTGCATTGATTTTACCGAGAGATCGGCCTTTTGATCGGAAGGGACCAGCTCCATGTAACGGTTAAATTGTTTTTCGGCTTCTTCGTATTTTTTATTGTTCTTTAACACCAGCCCGTAATAGAAAAAGTTAACGGGGTCAACACCCATTTGCTGTACAGCCTGTGCATAGTAGATCTCCGCCTGGGTGTAGTTTTTCGTGAGCCTGTAACAGTGAGCCAGATTTTGTAAAGCGGGCAGGTTAGTACCTTTTTTAACAACTTTTAAATAGCAGGGTATGGCGTTGGCATATTCGTAATTCGAAAAATATTTATCGGCCTTCGCGAGTTGCGCGTTCACTTTCACGGAACAGGTCATCACAAGGAGAATAAATAATATACCGGTTCTTTTTACCATACGTATCAGAGAAATCTGAATGACTGCATTTTCCTGCTAAACAAACTGAAATTATATCCCAACATAATTTCGTGTGATGATCCGCCAATGATACCTATATCATTTCGTCCGAGATCATACGCGTAACCTATTTTGAATTTTTCTGTGATATTGTATTGCATTAGCAATACGTAACCATATCCAATCCTGCCCGATAAGCCTAACCAAAGTTTATTGCTGATAAGGAAATTACAGTTTATATCAATACCCATGGCACCCTGAACCAGTTTAATTAAAACAGAAGGATTGATAATTAAATTATCGGATATGCTGAATGACTTACCGGCTGTTAGAAAGAGGTGGGGGAGAAGCAGCTGGGAATAATTCAGTGTAGGCATTCCCTGCCCGATAAGGTTTGTAGCGCTGAGCCCCGCGTAAAATGTATTGTTGTGATAATATACACCGGCATCGGAAAGCACGCGGGAAACATTTGTGACACCTGCTCCTAACAAAGCGTCCACTTTATCCTTTACATCGACATCTTCCCAATTATAAGAAACATTCGCCACACCCATGCGTAAGCCAAACGACAATGTACCTGAGGGCATGATAAGGCGATAAGCATAGGTGCCAAAAACCGCATTTGTTTTTGAAAACCCGATCGCGTCGCTGAATACATTAAAGCCAAGCGCGACCTTTTCATTCTTTAGCGTACCATGAAAGGAGAGGGAAGAGGTATTGGGCGCGTTTTGTATACCTACCCATTGATTACGAATCATGGCAGTAGCCTGGAATGTATTGTAATTACCGGCATAGGCAGGATTAATGGCGAAGCGGTTGAACATATACCCGCTGTATTGCGGATATTGTTGTGCCGACAAGGTGCCGGCAAAAAATAAAACGATAAAGTATAAAAAAAAATTACGGGCTCTTATCATTTCAGAAGTTCTACTTTGCCTGAATATTCGATTGAATTTACCTTAACAACATAAAAGTAAGTACCTTCGGGCATTGCTGTTCCTGATTGATCTGTGCCTTTCCAGGCACGATCGGTATTATTATAGCCATCCGTTTGCCAGATTTTATTGCCCCAGCGGTTAAAGATGGCTACATTATTTAACGTATATGCTGTAATGCAGTCGATGTGCCAGTAATCATTATTGCCATCGTTATTAGGTGTGATCATATTGTAAAAATGCAGGTTACAGCGGGTATTTAATGTGTCAGATATCAATACACTGTTCTTGACCTCGCAGCCATGACTATCTGTAATTGTATAAGCATAAAGTCCGGTGCAAAGCCCGGAAATAAAAGCGGTTGTTGAACTATTCGACCATTGATAAGAATAAACCGGAACTCCTCCGGATACAACAGAAGTGATGGATCCGTCGCAGCTTGCTGCTGAGGTGGCGTTTACCGCTGATATGGCAGCAGTAAGTTGAGGCGGCTCAGCTATCACAACGATAGAGGTAAAATTGCAACTGTTATTATCAGTGACTGTAACAGTATAACTTCCCCCGGCTACACCTGAAATCGACTGCGTGGCGGCTCCGTTACTCCAGGAATAAGAAATAGCGGTATTTGTTCCGGACAGAGTTACCGTTGCGCTTCCGTTGCTATCACCATGACAATTTACATTGGACAAAACGGCAGCTACAGCCGCGCTTGCACCTGAATAAACGATATTTACTGTTGTGCTTTTGATACAAGCGTTCGCATCTATAACCGTTACCGTATAATTGCCGGGTGTAAGCCCGGAAACGGTTTGCCCTGTGGCTCCGCTGCTCCAGCTATAGGTGAAGGCGCCGGTTCCGCCGGTTGCTGTTGCAAGAGCGCTTCCGTTTATCGTAACACATGGAGTGTTTAATGAATTGGCTGATAATATAATTGCAGGAGGTTCTGTGATTATAGCTACTGATGTATTCAGACAACCATTGCTGTCGGTAATTGTAACTGTATAATTTCCCGCAGTAATTCCTGATATTAATGAACCGGTTTGGCCATTGCTCCAAATATAGGCAGTGATTGTACTTCCCACAGACATACCGGCACTGGCACTCCCATTGCTGCCTCCATGACAACTTACATTGGATAAAACAGTAGTGCTTGCAGTTCCGGCCGAATTAATGATCGCAACTGTTGTTGTTGTTGAACAACCATTGGCGTCCATTGCCGTTAAAGAGTACGTTCCGGTTGTAAGTCCTGAAGCAGTTGGTCCGGTTGCACCGCTGCTCCAGCTATAAGTAAAGGCACCGGTTCCTCCTATTGTTGTTGCAAGAGCGCTGCCAATTATAGAAACACATGGAGCGTTTAATGAATTGGCTGATAATATAATTGCCGGAGGTTCTGTGATGACCACTGATCTGCTTGTGACACACCCTACCGAATTAGTTACTATTGCAAAGTAAGTGCCAGCGCTTAATCCTGTAATACCCGTTGTTCCGGTTACGCCATTGCTCCAGCTGTATGTATAGGGCATGCCTGCGCTGCTTGAAACGGCCAATGTTATTGAACCGTTACCGGCACCATTACATGTTATTTGATTGACAGATACAGTGACAATCGGAGCTGTTATGCCTAATAGAGTTACTACGTCTGAAGTTTTACAATTATTTGTATCTGCAACGGATACGGTATAATTACCTGCAGGAAGCGCTGATATAGTTTTGGTGGTGGCACCGTTACTCCAGCTGTAATTGTATGGTCCTGTTCCGCCGGTTACATTGGCTGATGCATATCCGTTTGCCGAACCACAGGTGGGTTGGCTGACTCCAAAAGTGATATTCAAAGGAAAAGGTTGAGTAATATTGACAATTGAACCAGACAAACACAAGCTGGCATCACGCACAATTACAAAATATAATCCGGCAGCCAGCCCGTTTGCGGTCTGCCCGACAGAACCGTTACTCCAACTATATGTAAACGGGCCCGATCCTCCGGAAATACTCGCCACCGCACCGCCATTATTTCCGCCATTGCAACTTACATTGGATTTTGTTAATGCAGTCACAACACCGCTGCCGGTATTTGTTAGAAGCAATGGAAATATTCTTACGCAGGAATTAGCATCTTTAACGGAAACAGCATAAAATCCGGCCGAAAGAGCGGATGCTATGTTTCCGACTGTACCATTGCTCCAGGTATACATAAGAGTCCCCGTTCCACCGGAAGCTGTGGCCACAGCACTTCCATTATTTGAACCACAGGTTGCCGGAGATGATGATATGCTTCCTGAAATTGCCGGTGGTTGAGTGATAGTAGTTGAGGCTATGGAAGTACAGCCTTTGCTGTCGGTAACAGTAACCTTATACGTACCCGCAGAAAGGCCCGAAATTGAAGGACTTGAATGTCCGTTATTCCAAAGATACATCTATGGAGGAGTTCCTGTATTTGCCGTGCCTACAGTAGCTGTACCAATATTGTCGCCATTGCATTTCAGATTAGTAGCTGAAATTGAAGCTAATACACCCGGAAGAAGCACTACTTTGGCTGTTGTGGATGCCTTATTACCTAAAGCATCGGTTAATGTTACTGTATAAACTGTATTTGCCGAAGGACAATCTGTGATGGAGGAAGTATTGTTCCCATTGCTCCATGAAAATGTGTATGGAAGAGTTCCACCAGAAGCTACAGCGGTAATTGTAGCGCATGAGCCGTTACAAATACTGGCATCATTTGCTGTAACCGTTTGAGCCCTTATTGAACAGGCTGTGCTGACAAATAATGTCAATAAAAAACAAGAAAGTCGGATTATCTGCTTACCGGCATGCATCATGAGCTAATTTAAGCATACTTAATCATATAACAAAGTCAGGTTTCATTAGTTTAGCTGCGGATCCTCGGGGTAATTTGCCATCATTTTATATTCACCGCCCAACGACCGGATTACTTTTGGCCACAATTCATTTGCCTTTGGATCCATGATAACGTTTATTTTGGGTTCTGTAACGATCCACGAATTTTCTTTCATTTCCTTATCCAGTTGTTCAGCATCCCATCCCGCATAACCAACAAAAAAACGAATCTGGTCGGAGCCGATCTCTTTCTTCCTGATCAGCATTTTCACTTTTTTAAAATCTCCTCCCCACCACAAGCCCTTCGTAATTTCAACTCCTTTGCCAATTTTGTCACCAAGGGTGTGAATATAAAATAACTGATCGGTTGCGACCGGCCCGCCAAGGTATATGGGTTCTGTATATTCCGGAAAATCAATAACGGCATCATATATTTTAAGTTCAATAGCCTTATTCAGTATAAATCCAAATGATCCCTTTTCATTATGATCTACAAGTATAACCACCGATCTTTTAAAATACGGATCTTTCATAAAAGGCTCCGCTATCAATAGTTTTCCTTTGTCCGGCTGCATAGATTTCTTGCTCATCTCTAAAAATATTAATTACTAATTTTTCACTTCGACTGCCTGAACAGGGCTGCTTTATCATTATACGTCCTGGCATTAATAGTGTCTCCCATAAACCCATAGGTCATGCCAATATAAGAATACAACCGTGGATCATCATTTTTAATTTTAAGGCCTTTCAAAAAACAAGCCAGCGCTTTATCGTATTCCTTCATTATTCCATAACAATTACCCATATTGATATAGGCATCATAAAAACCGGGGGCGAGCTCAATAGCCTTACTATAACTGTCAACCGCTTCTTTTGGCATCCCGCGCGCGGTATAAACCGCTCCTAAGTTACTGTACGCTTCCGCATAATCGGGCTGCATTTTAATGGCTATGTTAAGGTATTTCAAAGCGCTATCCAATTGGTTGAGACGATAATAATTAGTCCCAAGGTTGTTGTACATGTAAAGATACTGGTTGTTCCGCGCCATTACTTTTTTATAATATTCAATAGATCCTGCATAATTTTTTTTGTATCCGGCCAGTTGTCCGAGCAAATAATAAGGTTCAACATACCCGTCAATTATTTGCAATGCACGGTTTGCCGAGGTTATTGCTTCGTTGTAAGCCCGTTCCTGTTCAACAGGTGTTTTAATTGAATCGTGAACGAGACTTGCAGTCAGCTCTTTTGCATAGTTAAACCGGGCCCTCGCGCTGTTTGGAATATATTGCAGATCGGTGCGAAACAGGGTGAGGTTATCCTTCCATGTTTCGGCCCTGGTATATGTTTTAAACGAATAGAGGGCAAGCAGCAACCCGATCAAACCAAACAATTTAACGTTGTTCTTTATAAGCGTTGAAATGCTGTGAAAATTTCGTTTTACAATGTCTGTTCCTGTAATCTTTGCCAGCAGTATGGATGCAATGATCGCGAATCCAAGTGAAGGTTGGTACAAAAAACGCTCTGCAGCGGTAGAGCGGGTCAGGAAAAATATATTTGAGACAAGTATCACAGGAAGCAGGTATATGATCAGGCTAAAAACGATCGTATCTTTTTTAAAAAAATTCCTGAAAATATAAATGCCGATGCAAGAGTAGATTAAAACGGATGTAATTGCCCAAATATTATCCGGTCCAACAATTTTAAATGTGGCAAATGAGTAATCGTAAACAAGCGGATGAGGAAAGATTAAGAGTTTAATATAAGTACCCAGAATAACCATAGCGGTGGCAAAACGATGCGGGTAGTCGCTTGCAGAAACCGTATTGTCAATTACAGAAGCAATTTCTCCGACCATCTGCCTGTCAAGTACTAATGCTCTTATGATCATGTATGTCGCTGCAGCAAACACATACCCTGCCATAATTACCGCAATTCTCTTAACGTCAGCATTTGAATAATAAAATAAGGCTATCGGGAAAATTACGAGATACAAAATCGAAGATTCTTTAGAGATTAAAGCAAGAAAAAAACAGAACAACGACACAATTAGCTTATACGGAGCATTGTTTCTCACATGGTCCAGCAGTGTATTTAACGATATAAGGAGAAACAAAAAGGCCAGAATCTCATCACGGCTTTTAATATTGGCTACCACTTCCGTATGAAGAGGATGAGCAATAAACAAAAGGCTTGCTGCGAAAGGAATAAGCGGATTCAAATCAATGAATAATTTTAAAAGTGTAAAAAACAGTATGAATCCTGTAAGCGCATATAACAAAACATTTATAACATGCCCGGCTTTAGGATTGTCAGGCCAGAACTCCCATTCAATAGCGAACATTACAACAGACAGGGGCCGGTAAAATAGCTCATTTTTGCCATCGCTGCCATACCAGTATGCCGTCTGCAATAATTTCGAGATTCCTGCGAAACCTTGCTTAGTCAGAAAATTTCCTTTTATAGTCGGGATATCATCCAAAACATATTTATGAGAAAATGTATTTGAATAAAGTGCTGCGCCCAGGAATGCGACGATCAGCGCCATAATAAGCAACTGACTTTTGCCCATCTCCGGAAGAACATTTTTTACGGTTACGGAATTCCCCTGTTGTTTATTGATGTTTTTTTTTGCCATTTCCGCTATTGTCGTGTTATATCGGTTCTTAGCCAATTTAAGGGTTTTTTATCCGCCAGACCTACTGAGCAGGAGGCAGGTTAGCGAAGAACCAGATATGCCAGCATCAAAATTCTTATAACAGGTTCCTTAGGTATAAAAATCGCAAATTATCCTTAAACAAAAGCTAAAACCTGAAAATAAGGAGATTGCAGTCATACATAGGCCCCAAAATGATGATAAATAATAAGTAATTAAGCCTCCGATAATACAGTATTTTTATATTTTTGTCTGTATAATATATTGGTTATTATGGAGTTTGCCGTTTAAGCCATATGAAAACCATTTATATCAGGGGCATAGGAAAGTGGGGCGAGTTTAAATTTATTAAGCATCAATTTATTAAGTATATTATTATGTTTAAGAGAGCACTCCTGTTATTTTTCCTTCTCACATGCACTTTTTTTGTAAAAGCTCAGAGTGCGAAAAAATTTTACAGCAGTGGCAGTAAGTTTCTTGAAAGTCTTTCCTACGAGGATGCAATTAACAGTTATACCAAAGCCATTGAGCTTGACCCTAAGTATGTAAAGGCCTACCAGGCGCGTGCATATTGTTATGAAAAAACAGGGAGAAATTCGGATGCGGCGGATGACTACAGGCGGGCTACAGTTTTTGCACCTAAGGATAAAGAAAATTATTTCAACGCAGGGCGACTGTATTATGACCTCGGTAAGTATACTGAAGCTGACGCCATGTTGAGGGACGCCATTGTTAAGGACAAAGAATACAATGAAGCAATTGAGGTTTTCCTCAAAGTTCTTTTGAAACTCAAAAATTTCAAGGACGGACTTGAAGCATCACAGCTTTGGATAGATAATAAAAGAACAGCACCAGCTTATTACTACCATGCAGTTATGCTGGACAGTTTGAAAAACTATATTGAAGCTGAGAAAGAGTATAAAAATTCCAAGTATTATGACTCAAAGTTCATCCCGGCTTATGTCGGACTTATTCTTGTACAGGATAAACTGAAAAAGTATGACGAAGCATTAAGTATTGCTGAAGCGGCGATATCCAAGGATCCTACCAATAAAGATATTTTTTATGCCCGTAGCTGCATCTTCGCGAGCAAAAACGATTTCGGAACAGCAGTGAATGATATTTCAAAGGTAATTGTCAGTGACCAGAATAATGAAATGTTATTCATGAAAAGAGGGGAGTATTACGAAAAACTGGGTCAATACCAGAATGCGATATATGACTTCTCGAAAGTGATCGGGATGAACGGGAAAGATCTTTTGCAGGCCTATTACAAACGCGCCTGGAACTATGAGCAGCTTACCAATTTTAAATCGGCAGCGGTTGATTATGAAAAGATAATGACCCTGGCTCCGAATAATGAGAAAGCCAAAGAGATGATGAAGGCCGCGATAGAAAAGCTGTTCGAACTGAACCGTGAAAGCTATAAACCCGAAATAGAACTGCTTACACCTAAAGCAAATGAAAGGAATGTGGTTAAACTTCCCGGAGATAAAACAGAGATCGTAGTCAGGGGAACCGTTAAGGATGCAAGTAAGATAAAAGCGATAAGCATTAATAATGTTCCCGCTAATTTTACCAAGGACACGATAAATCCCGATTTCAGCGGTGGAATTCAGATAGGCACCGGAACTGAGTTTTCAATATCGGCAACCGATATATACGATAACACTAAAAAGATCATCTATACTATCGATCGCACCGAGATAAATAAACCTTTGGTTGAATTAGTGTCACCGATGGCTTCATCCGACAATGAAATATTTATGGACAATACCAACCCGGAGCTTTACATTGAAGGCAAAGTAAAGGATGAGAGTTTGATCGAATCAATTATTGTTGAAGGTGTTTCGGCCAGCTACGCCCTCGAATCTTTGAATCCCACTTTTTCCATAAAAGCGAATATTGCCAATAAAAATGATATCAATATCAGGGTGAGAGATATCAATGGCAACGAAACCAATGTAAAGTACAAACTTAACAGGGAAGGAGCGCTTATAGCTAAGGATAATCCTATGGGCATTACCTGGGTGGTATTTGTTGAAAATACCAATTACAAGAACTTTCCTATACTTGAAGGGCCCGGTAAGGATGTGACAATGATGAAATCAGCGCTTGCAAATTATAAGGTGAATAAAATAATTCATAAAAAAGACCTTACGAAAGATGGCCTTGAGAAATTCTTCTCTATCGAATTGCGTGATCAGCTAAGGCTGAATAACGTAACATCAGTTGTGATCTGGTACGCGGGTCATGGTAAATTCGTAAACCAGACAGGCTACTGGATACCCGTGGATGCTAAAGTGGATGATGAGTTTACCTACTTCAGCATAAATAATTTAAAGGGATCACTCCAGGGTTATGATAAATTGGCTCACCTGCTTGTTGTGACCGATGCCTGTGAATCAGGTCCGTCTTTTATGCTTGCTATGCGCGCGACACCGAAGGAAAGACGTTGCGATGATTGGGAATCAACGAAGCTCAAATCCTCGCAGGTGCTTTCATCCGCAGGGTTCGAATTGGCCGCAGACAATTCCCAGTTCACCAAAACATTCGCTGCCTCACTGAACAATAATCCGGATGGCTGCATTTCAATTGACAAGATCTCTGAAAAGGTAGCTGCAGCTGTTCAGAAAACAGCTAACCAGGCCCCTAAACTTCGTAAGATCAAGGATCTCGAAGATGAAGATGGCACTTTCTTTTTCATGAAAAAATAATGTATCAATGACTCATGCATCGTAAAAAAGATAACTTCTTTTTAATTATCCTTTGCTTTCTTTCGGGTCAGTTATTCTCACAACTTTATTCATTCGACAATTATTCCGTTACTGACGGCCTTATTCAATCCAATGTAGTTGCTATTGTACAGGATAAGAAGGGTAATATATGGCTCGGGACTGAAGGCGGACTGTCGCGATTCGATGGAAAGACCTTTTACAATTACACAACCGAAGATGGTTTAGCCGACAATAATATCAGCGCTATGTTACTTACATCTAACGGTGAGCTTTGGCTCGGGCACAGTTCCGGTAACATAACCCGTTATATCGATAATAAGTTTGAAAAATTATCACTTGATACTATAAGGGATAAAAAGATATATTCTATTTATGAAGATAAGGCCGGCAAAATATGGGTATCCGTTGCCATGTTTGGTGTTGTACAGATCAATAAAACAAACGATGCACTTACTGCTGAGGAGAATCTGAAATACTATCGTTCCGGCGATGGTCTTAGCAGTTATGTCTTCAGTATGTTTGAATCGAAAAACGGAAACATCTGTTTTCTTACAGATGTTGGAGTAAAGTATTTGTCACCAGGTTCCGACAAATTCGAATTCCTTCGCATAAACGGGCAGTCACTGGCTTATGTGTCCGCTATCAAAGAGGATGAAAAAGGTAACCTCTGGTATGGCTCCACTTTAGGTCAACCCACACTTGTAAAGTATGATCCTTCCAAAAGATCAACAAAATCATTTCCTGTTCCCGTATGGATACGTGATATTGTTTTTGATAAGAATGGCAATACCTGGGCGGCTACATGGGGTGATGGACTTGTTAAACTATCCGCTGAAGGAAAACTAACAAACTATCACGCAAGTAACGGTTTGCCCGCCTTAAAAATTTACGCACTGAGTATTGACCGCGAGGGGAATATTCTGGTTGGGACACAAGGCAGTGGTTTATTCATTTTTAAAGGTGAACGCTTTATCACTTACAATGTTTCCCAGGGATTGATTAATGATAAGGTATGGGCGGTTGAAGAAGTGGAAAATGGAAATATTTTTATTGCCACAGGCAACGGTGTGTCAGTATTAGATCCTGTCAACGGGACGTTTAATAATCACGAAAAGATAACAGGAAACGCGAAGGTGGCGTTTCGCGCAGCAGTCCGTGACAGTAAAGGAGATGTATGGCTCGGAACCTACCAGGATAAATTATTGAAGTATAACCCGAAAACAAATGAGTTTAATTCAGTTACTGTCGTTAATGATTTTATAAGTAATCCTTTTATCGGCGCATTGTGCGTTGATGCAAAGGATAATATATGGATCGCTACAGGTAATGCTTTAGTTGTATTCGATCCCGCCTCAACCAGTGTAAGAGACTTTGTAGGCACAAAGAATTTCGACGCGAAAGAAATAAACGCGCTGTATTGCGATTCGGAGAATAATATATGGATCAGTGTTGTAGGAAGAGGATTATATAAATACAATGGAAAGGAATTTAAATTATATGCTAAAGAGGAAGGATTAACAAACACCTCACCAACCGCATTAACAGAAGACAAAGCCGGTAATTTATGGGTCGGTACATCCGGCGGCGGGGTATTTGTATACAATGGTACTGCATTCAAACATTATACAACGCAGGATGGACTTGTATCTGACTATATTAACCTGCTTGTTAAAGACAACAAAGGAGATATTTGGATCGGAACGAATAAAGGTCTCAATCGTTTTGTTCAAAATTCGAAAAGTTTTATTTCCTATGGTAAATTTGAAGGGTTTACTGCCATTGAGACCAAACCAAATGCTGTTCATGTCGACAAAAAAGGAAACATATGGTTTGGTACTGTTAATGGGTTAATAAAATATAACTCAACGTACGATCAGTTGAACACGCTTGAAGCGCTTATTAATATCACCGATATCAAATACAATTACTCACGTTCCATTCCCCTTCAAAACAATTATTCGTTGAGTTATGATCAAAATACGCTGATGTTCAGCTATTCAGGTATATGTATTTCCAATCCGGATGCGGTAAAATTCATGGTAATGCTTGAAGGAGAAGAAGAAAACTGGCGGCCTGCAACTAATCAAACCTCGGTTATCTATTCAAATCTGTCTCCCGGTAATTACACTTTCAAAGTCAAAGCCTCCAATAACCTGGGTGTATGGAACAAAGAACCTGTATCATTTTCATTCCGCATAAGGCCTCCCTGGTACTTCACCTGGTGGGCATATCTCGCATATGTGGTTGTCGGAGTGCTATTGTTCTTTACGTATGTAAAATGGAGGGAGCGTAAATTAGTGGTGGAGAAACGTGTACTTGAGGAGAAGGTTCGTGAAAGAACCGCGGAGGTAGTAGAGAAAAATAAACAGCTGGATGAAAAGAATAAAGATATAATGGCCAGTATACGCTATGCCAAACGTATACAGGATGCCATATTGCCGCCCGATGAATTTGTGGAAAAATATTTGCCGAAAACATTTATCCTGTTTAAGCCTAAAGATATTGTGAGCGGCGATTTTTACTGGCTGCATGATAAGGGTGATAAAGTGTTGTTCGCCGCAGTTGATTGTACAGGACATGGAGTTCCCGGTGCATTCATGTCGATTATTGGCCATAACCACCTTGAGCAAATAGTAGGTGAACAGGGGATCACTCAACCCGCGCTTGTTCTGGACGCGTTAAATAAAAGTGTAAGTGATACGTTGCGTCAATCACACGCCGAAGATCAGGTAAAAGATGGCATGGATATTGCGCTTTGTATGTTCGATCGTAAAACAAACGAGCTGCAGTATTCAGGGGCATTCAATCCTTTGTACTGGATACGTAATGGTGTTTTGAATGAAATAAAAGCGAGTAAATTTCCTATTGGCAACCTTAAGTCCGGTGATCAGCATAAGTTTACAAACCACAGTATACAACTGGAAAAAGGAGACACTATCTATATTTTTTCCGATGGTTATGCCGACCAGTTCGGAGGTGTGAATGGGAAAAAGCTGAAATACAGTGCCCTCAAGAAAATGTTGCTTGATACGCAGCACCTGAATATGAAAGAACAAGGTGAATACATGACCAAAGCGATTGATCAATGGAAAGAGGGGTTTGAGCAGGTCGATGATATACTGTTGATAGGAACACGTCTTTAACTTATAATGTATTGAATGAATAAATTAAATAAAATATTTCTTACAGTTATGCTTGCCCATATTACAATGAGCTGTTCGGCCGGCTCTTTGCATAAGGATTCGGCTGTTGTGAATAATACCGTTACTTCCGGGGAATTTGATGGGAATAAGATCACCGACGATTGTAAATTCAATGGAATGAAATTATACGGGAAAATCAAATATGTAACTGCCTTTCCTGACATAAAAATTCAGATAGTTGACGCATTCCCTGATATTAAAGTAAAAATGGTTGAGGCTTTTCCTGACCAGTGTGGAAAATGGCAGGTAGTAGAGGCCTTTCCTGACCTGAAGGTTCAGATAGTAGACGCGTTTCCGGATATAAAAGTTAAATTTGTGGAAGCATTTCCCGGAATTAAATAACAGATGTCATGGATGAATTGAATCAACAAATACGAAAACTCCGTTCTGACTACTCAAGGATGGAACTGAATGAAAGTGAAATTGCAAAAGATCCTGTTTTTCAGTTTGAATTATGGATGAAGGAAGCCTTGGCGGCTAACGTCAGCGAGCCTCATGCCATGACACTTTCAACTGTCAGTGTGGATGGAAAACCATCTTCACGTATTGTGCTATTAAGAGGTTTTAGTGCTCAGGGATTTGTTTTTTATACCAATTACAACAGCAAAAAGGGAATGGATATTGCCCAAAATCCGTATGCCTCATTAAACTTTTTCTGGCCACAGATAGAGCGCCAGGTACGTGTTGAAGGCCGTCTGGAAAAGGTAAGTTCAGAAACATCAGAGAAATATTTTAATTCGCGCCCGCGTGAAAGTAAAATAGGGGCTTGGGTTTCGGAACAGAGCCAGGTGATAAAAAGCAGAGAGGTACTTGAAAATAAATTTGCTGAATTATCGGCTAAGTATCCCGCAGAAAAAGTTCCATGCCCGCCATTCTGGGGTGGTTATTTGTTAAAACCTTCTGTGATAGAGTTCTGGCAGGGCCGCCCGAATCGTTTGCACGACAGGATACTGTTTACATTATCGGATGATGAAATCAGCTGGAATTTACAACGACTGGCGCCTTAAATCAAAAACCCCCGATTGCTCAGGGGTTTTTCTTAATCTTCCTTTTTAGTTGCTTTCTTAGCGGCTTTCTTCGGTGCTGCCGCAGCTTTCTTTTCCGCTTTCTTCGCTATTTTCTTTGGTGAAGCGCTTTTTGATTTTTTACTTTTACGAGGGCGGCTCACGCCATACGAACCCATAAATATTTTGCCTTTGCGGCTTTTTTTGTCTCCTTTTCCCATTTTTGTTTTTATTTGGTTTAATACTGTAAAAGTAGGTAAAGCAATTCACAAGGCAAAAGCTCTTATGTATTTTTATTCTTGCCACAATTGGGAAACATCCAACTAAGGCAAATAGTTCAGTCGCCTTGCTCTTTTCTATTGCCTGAGTTGGATTTATAAAATTCTTCCTCTATCAGATCCGAGCGGTTAATGGAATTACGTAACCATTCTGTCATTACCTGTTCTTTCTCCTGATCATCAAGCTGCCAGTGAATATCCGAATGGTGCAGCTTATGCACAAGAGTATGCAGGCAAAGGGCAGCTGATACTGAAATATTAAAACTTTCTGTAAATCCATACATGGGTATTTTAACAAACCCATCCGCATGCTGCATAACTTCATCAGATATGCCTTTTAACTCAGTACCAAACACAAGTGCTGTTTTTGAGGTTATATCAAGTTCCTGTATAATATTATCTTCCTTATGCGGGCTGGTTGCAACGATCCTGTACCCCTTCTTTTTAAGGTCATTGATGCAGGCCAATGTGTTATTCGGATGATTCTTATACTTAATAAGGTTAAGCCACTTTGACGACCCCAGCGCGATATCCTGATTTACTGTATATTGGTTTTTGTTCTCGATAATGTGTACATCCTGTATCCCAAAACAATCGCAGGAGCGAAGCACTGCACTGGCATTGTGTGGCTGGTAAATGTCTTCCAGTACAATAGTTATGTGTCGAGTACGGTTATTGATCACATCGTGAAATTTCTTTACCCGTTCTTCAGATGCAAATCCCGATAAGTATTCAATCAATTTTTTATTATCATTCATAAGCAAGAGTTGTACCAGATTTTATTGATTTGGTAAATTATTCCCTCTCCTGGGTTAGTGTGAGGACTTTGCCGCCAACCCGGCAATCCTATATAACAATCTTGCTCCTACATTGGCATCCCATTCATCCCTACCCGGGGTTACTTCATTAATATCAAAAGCAATGATCTGCTTTCCGCTTTCAATGATCTTTTGAAACAGGAACAATACCTGTTCAAATTCAAATCCACCTGCGACAGGCGTTCCGGTATGCGGACAAAGTTTCGGATCGAGTCCGTCAATATCAAAACTCAGGTAAATTTTTTGCGGAAGTTCATTAATAATGTCTGTGCAAATATCCGCCCAGGAAGCACCTTCATATTGGCGCGTTTTAATATCCCTGTCATAAAATGTTTTTATCCTGCCATTTGAAGTTTTTTCAAGTTTAGCCTCTGCTTCACAGTAGTCGCGTATTCCAACCTGTACAAGTTTACTCACCTGCGGTATTTTTATGGCATTAAACATAATGGAAGCATGTGAGAATTCAAATCCTTCGTAAGCATCACGCAGATCGGCGTGCGCATCGATCTGCAATATGGCAAAGGAAGAATGTCGTTCAGCCAATGCCTGCATAAGTCCGAGAGGAGTACTGTGATCTCCGCCAAGCAACGCGACAATTTTTTTATTATCAATGTACTGCAGGGCTTTTTCTTTTACCCATTCATTCATACTTCTGCAGGCCTTATTTATTTCTGAACGGATAAGTTTCATGGCTTTATTTGAAGAAGGATCATTACCGGCTTCATACATGGCAATATACTTTTCGGCTTTCTTTCTCAATACGTTACTTTTAGATCGAAGCTTTTTAGAAACCGGTTCCATGGCTATCCCGATCTTCCAGGCGTCTTTTATATAAGGATCGTACAGGTCAACCTGGTACGACGCGTTGTAAATAGCCTGTGGTCCTTTGGCCGTTCCAGAACTATAAGATACTGTCACTTCCCATGGCACCGGGATAACAACCACATCTGCTTCATCGGTAGAGAAGGGGAGTCCGTAAATATTATTATTGGTATCTCCAATACTGTTTGGATCGAAATTTTTTATTTTATCCGCTTTGCTCATAAGCTTAGTATTTGTTTAAATTGAGTCCTTCTGCTCCGTAAAAACTGTCGCCAGGTTTTATGAATATGAGCGGAGTAGAAGTCCGACAAAACTACATAAAATAAAAAGTCCCTCCGCGTAACGCGGAAGGACTTTTTGTTCTGAGAACAAGCGAAATTACTTGTTAACTGTCTTTTTCAGATCAGCACCAGCTTTGAATTTTGCTACTTTTTTAGCAGAAATTTTGATGGTTTTGCCTGTTTGTGGGTTACGACCGTTTCTTGCAGCACGTTTTGCTACAGAGAAAGTACCGAAACCTACAAGAGCAACTCTATCACCTTTTTTAAGTGCTTTAGATGTAGCGTTGATGAATCCATCAAGAGCGCGACCAGCGTCAGCTTTTGAAATTTTTGCTTCAGTTGCAATTGAATTTACTAATTCAGCTTTGTTCATTTTTTTAAGTTTTAGGTTAAACATTATTAATTAACAGAACAGCAGCAAAAGTAATGCAATTCAGCATTCATGCAAGGTTCAGAGGTATAAAAATGAAAGATTGTTGATAAATCGCTATTTTGTTAATAACTGACTCTGAAGGCCTTTATCCATGATGTATTCAGGAAGCAGGCATGTTCTTATTTTTCATAATCAGAAAAAGATGAAAAAGCTGTACCTCTCTGTTTACTGTACTTTCCACTGATCATTTACGGGAAATCCGCGCAGAAATTCAGCTGTAGTCATTCGCTTCTTGCCCGCCAGCTGTAATTCATGTATGCACACATACCCGCCCCTCGCTGAAACTTTCAAATAGGTACTTGAATCTGTTGAAACATCTGCTGATGCCGCAATTGATGGATTCAACTCCTTGGTAGTTTTAAAAATCTTAACCGTAAATACTTTTCCCTGCGGGGAGACAAGCTCGGTGAAAGCACCGGGATATGGACTCAATCCCCGGACAGTATTATGTATTTGCGTTATCGACTCAGACCAATTAATTCTGCAATCATCTTTAAATATTTTCGGGGCGTGTCTTAGCACTTCCCCCGGCCTGATAAATTGCAGCTGATCTGTTTCTGTATATGATTTGTTTTGAATAGCCACAACAGTTTTTAAAACAAGGCTTGCTCCTGTGCGCATCAACTTGTCGTGCAATTCGCCGGCTGTTTCATTTTCATCTATTGTTACTGTATCCCTGTAAATGATCTTCCCTGTGTCAATTTCGTGCTGCAGAAAAAAGGTCGTTACACCGCTTTCCGCTTCACCATTAATCACTGCCCAATTAATAGGTGCAGCACCTCTGTATTGGGGCAGGAGGGAAGCGTGTAAGTTGAATGTGCCCAAACGCGGCATACGCCAGACAATCTCCGGAAGCATACGGAAAGCAACCACGATCTGGAGATCAGCATTCAGTGCTTTTAGTTGCGAAATAAATTCATCACTCTTTAATTTTTCGGGTTGCAAAATAGTAAGCCCTTTTTCAACCGCGTATTTTTTAACGGCTGACTGATGAATCTCCAATCCACGCCCTGCGGGCTTGTCAGGAGCTGTAACTACACCTACGATGTTAAACTTATGCTTAACCAAAATATCCAATGAAGCCACGGCAAAATCGGGTGTACCCATAAAAACAATTCTCAACGGACTCTCATTTTGCATAATAGTATTCTTTATTTCTTCTTAAGAGAAGGATCAAGTTGGTAAGCCTTATTCATCATTTCATCCGATTTCTTCTGGTCACCGATATTATGGTAAGCAACACCTAAATTAAGATATGACTGTGCGTTACCGGGTTTGAGGGTTAAAGCCTTTTCAAAAATTTTAATTGCTTCGCTTGTGTTACCCTTCATGGCATATGCTATTCCCAGGTTTTCCAATGCTTCGGCGTCTGTAGGATCATATTGCACTGCCCTTAAAAGGTAGAAGATTGCTTTGTCAAAATCACCTTTAATTTTTCCGTAGGCCTTTCCAATCGCGTTTTGCGTTGCAATATGTGTCGGCTGTAGTTCCAGTACTTTATTAAAATAATAGATGGATGAATCTCCTAACTCAAGCCCGTCACAAATCAATCCAAGGGCATAAAATGCATGATGAAATTTAGGATTTATGCCAACAGAGACGATCATTTCATTCTTAGCCTT
The DNA here is from genome assembly GCA_016787005.1 of Bacteroidia bacterium. GTDB lineage: Bacteria > Bacteroidota > Bacteroidia > JABDFU01 > JABDFU01 > JABDFU01. Next base: position 5,297 of record JAEUTS010000122.1, on the reverse strand, counting down.
TAAAAGATATTGCTGCTTTTCAGGATTCATTTCCTTTATTGCATTTGCTTTGCCAAGCAGAACATTTCCATAATAATAATGAACCTTTGCACTGTTAGGAGATGACTTAACATCTTTAGCGAATAAACTAAGATCATCGTACCAGTCTTTATTACGTGTAACCGTTTTGTAACTGAAGGCGAGCGATATAAATGCAAGCGGCAGGATAAGTTTCAGCGGAAGCTTTAAAGATCGCATATCGATTTTAAGTACATTCAGCAACAATGCCGAAATTGCTATACAAAATGCCAGCGAGGGTAAAAATAAAAAACGCTCACCCATTGGTGCGCCAATATTAAACACAATGTTTGATACTAAAAAGACAGTAGCAATAAAGAACAGAATGCAGAAAGACAATACCAGGTTGATTTCTTTTACACTTTCTCTTTTGCGGATATTAAACAAAGCCCAGCCACTCAAACCTGTGTAAATGACAAATGGAAATAGCGCGGAGATACTGCTCCAGCCGATTATAGGTATCTGGTTAAATGAATATTCGGATGAAAGCGGATGGGGGAAAAACAGTAGCCACAAATATTTACCCAAAATACATGAAATGGTTGCAAGCTTATCACCCAAGGTAGCGTTCACAAAAGGGTTTTCCATGATGTCGGGGTTTGTGCGGTCGCCGATGATTCCTACAAAATGCCAGCGAATAAGAACAAATACAACCGCTACAATAAAATAGGGAATAGAATCACGGATATTCTTTTTAAGGGGATCGCCGGTAAAACAATACAACGAAAGCGGAATGATGAACATAAATGTGATCCCGTTCTCTTTGGCCATAAGTGAGAGGAAATAGGCCAGGCAGCCTAAGTATGTATACTTCTTAATCCCGGTCCGGACTCCCTTAAACAGCCATAGCATTGTAAGCAAAAGGAAGAGTAAACTTAATATCTCATCCAGGCTTTTTATGTTGGCGACCACTTCTGTGTGGATTGGGTGAAGGACAAAGATCAGCGCGGTTACAAAAGCCAAAAGACTTTTGTTCTCAAAAATAGTTTCAATGGTTAGAAAAATAATTATGCCGATAAGCGCATAAAACAGGACATTTGTTAAATGCCCTACAAAAGCATTCTTGCCAAATAGTTCATACTCTACAGCAAACAAAACAAGAGAAAGCGGGCGATACCTGCCGCCGCTAAGATCCAGGGCTTTTCCATATATACCAGTAAACAGATCTTTGGTGAGCAGATCGGGAATACCCTTAAGACCTTGTTGTGTGAATCTGTTATTCGTTATAACTACAGCATCGTCCAATGCAAACTCATTATGCAGTGTATTAGCGTAAAGTAAAACTGAAATAATGAATAAAGCGCCAATATAAAACTTACGATGACTGCTGTTGTTCAGCGGCAGTTGAGATTTAACATCGGGTCTCTTTTCCGGCCCGGTTGTCTTTTTCTTATTCTTTTTACTCATATTCAGAACGCCCTTTAAACTCACTACTTATTTGATCACCTTATAATCTGTCAGCTTTATAATATCGCCAGCCATGCATATGCTCGCGGCATTTCTATCCAGCTCGTATTTTATCCAGACCTCCTTTTTCTCCTGTTTAAGTTCTTCAGGGAGATTCAGCACTTCCAGTTTCTTTCCTGAACCAAGTTGTAGTAAATATCCGCATCCATCCACTTCGTATTTGATGACTGTAGCTCGCGCATATCCGTTTTTTTCATAATCTGGTATATCCTGCTTCTTAGCAGTATTTGCTGCAGAAGATGCTTTCTTTGAACAACAGCAGGATATAATGCCAAGAGAAGAAATAAAAACGAATAGTATATATAGTAAATACTTCAGGTGCTTCATTTTGTATGATTTTAATTTATTTAAAGCTAAAAAAAATATCGATGCAAATTCTTCTACTTTTATAGCATGAATGTACCAAGCCGGATTAAGATCTTTTCGGGACCCATACTGGCCCTGATTGTTTTGTTTTCATTCGACCTGTCGCCCGGCAATCCGATGGTTACAAAAATGGCTGCAGTTGCAATATGGATGGCTGCCTGGTGGTTTACAGAGGCTGTTGCTCTTGCCATAACCGCTTTATTACCATTGATCTTATTACCAATAACAGGTATTCTCGACGGAAAAACAACAGCCGTACAATACATGGATCAAACAATATTTTTATTTATCGGAGGTTTTATAATTGCCATAGCCATTGAGCGATGGCAGCTTCACCAGCGAATCGCCCTTAAAATATTAACAATTGTAGGTTCAAAGCCGGTCAGTATTTTATTCGGAGTAATGATCGCCACATTTTCACTGTCCATGTGGATATCGAATACCGCCACAGTAATGATGCTGATACCGGCAGTACTTGCTGTTATTTACCAGATTGAGTATCATGTTAAAAACGAAGAGCAGGTACGAAAAATATCATTGGCCTTGCTGCTTGGCCTTGCTTACTCCGCTACAATTGGCGGCATGGCCACATTGGTAGGCACACCAACGAATATGATATTTTTACGGCAATACAACGACAAATTCCCCGACAATCACGATATGAATTTTGCAAACTGGTTTGTAATTGCTTTTCCGCTGGCACTCGTTTTTATGCTATTGTCATTCTTTATTATAAGTCAGTTGTTCCTTAGAAGAATAAACACTCCGGTTGTTGAAAAGGAATATTTCTCTGATGCGTATAAAAAACTGGGGCCAATGAATTACGAAGAAAAAGTAGTAAGCATAGTATTTTCCCTCACTGCCTTACTGTGGTTCACCCGGTCCGATATTGATTTTGGAATATTTGTGATGAGAGGCTGGGATAATTTGTTTAAATACAAAGAGTTTTTAAACGATAGTACAGTCGCGCTTTTTATGGCAATTCTGTTATTTATAATTCCGGCAAGGTCAGAAAAGACAAGAGCTATTATGATCTGGGAGGATGCAAAACGTTTGCCCTTGGATATTATTTTACTCTTTGGTGGCGGATTTGCCCTTGCAAAAGGTTTTGAAGTATCAGGCTTAAGCACCTGGCTGGCCAGGCATTTAAGTTTTTTGTCGGGATCCAATATCTACCTGTTCATATTTATCATGTGTGTGATAACAACTTTGATCAGTGAATTCGCCTCCAATGTGGCATGCATACAATTGATGATCCCTGTTTTGTTGGTCATTCAAAAAGATATGAATATTCACCCTTTAATTTTACTCATTCCGGCAACCCTCGCAGCCTCGCTTGGATTTATGATGCCTGTGGCAACAGCACCGAATACTATTGTGTTTGGTACAAATAAGATAAAGACTCACGAAATGATGAAGACCGGATTTTGGCTAAATCTGATTGGCGTTATACTGATAACTTTAACTATGTTATTGATCTCCGGGATTTACTCTACGTAAATCACCAAACCTTTTAAATATTCCCCTTCCGGGTGAAAAATATTTACAGGATGATCTTTAGGTTGGGATAATTGATGTACAATTCTGACATTTCTTCCGGCATCAATAGCGGCAGCCATTACAGCGCTGTTAAACGAATAACGGTCAACAACCTGTGAACAGGAAAATGTAAAGATCAAGCCTCCCGGTTTTGTTTGTTTGATCGCTTCCGAGTTGAGTCGTTTGTAGCCCATAATGGCATTATGTTTTACATTCTGGTGTTTCGCAAAAGCAGGTGGGTCCAGAACAATGATGTCGTATGTATTTTGTTTGCCTTTTAAAAAATCAAATGTATCGACGGCGAAAGATTCGTATTTGCCCCCAACAGCTATAGGATAGCCATTTAATTCCATATTCCTGTTTGTAAGCTCTATTGCCTTTTTAGAGGAGTCAACCGAATGGACGACTGATGCGCCCGCTTTTGCCGCGTATATTGAGAATCCTCCGGTATAACAAAATGTGTTCAGCACCGATCTTCCCCTTGAATAACCGGCCAGCAATTCGCGGCTCTCCCGCTGGTCGACAAAAAAACCTGTCTTTTGTCCGCCTTCCCAATCCACTAAAAATTTATGGCCGTTTTCCATCACTTCAGTTGAGGCCGAATTCCCAAACAGATAACCATTCGGCGCCTTTACATCGGATTGTTTAGGCATAGTCTCTTCACTCTTGTCGTAAACCGCTTTCAGCTGATCACCATAAATTTCCTTAAGCGCATCAATTATGCAGCTCTTCAAAAGATGCATGCCGATCGAATGTGTTTGTAGCACAGCAGTGCCGTTATAGTAGTCAATTATTAAACCCGGCAAACCGTCGCCTTCGGCATAGAGTAGGCGATAAACATTTGTTGCCGGAGAGTCGATCAAACCAATGTCCTTACGATAGTTGTATGCCTGCTGCAGTTTACCTTTCCAGAAATCATAATTGATAGTTTCGTTTTTAAAGGCGAAAATGCGAATGCTAATGGTTCCGATCTGGCAGTGACCTGTACCTAAATAATTGTCTTTGCTATCGTATACTTCAACCAGGTCACCCTCTTCAACTTTATCATGTATCTTATCTATCGCGCCCGAAAACACCCAAGGGTGATACCTGCGCAGACTCGCTTCTTTGCCGGGTTTTAAGCTTACTTTAACCGCTACTTTTTGCATAGAATTATATTTGCTTTTGCACAGCCATATGTCTCGTTTTACCCGACATGACACGCTTTTGGAGTTGTGTATCGGACACTACAACTACCGATTACCGATCACTGATTACCGTTTTTACTCACATCACCCATTAACACATACTGTATTATATTTGAACCCATTTTTAAAGCCTTTTGGTGAGCTTCAGGTGAGTCCTTATGTACATCAAATGATTCCCAACCATCCCCAAGGTCGCATTCAAAATCATAAAAGCAGACCAGTCGGCCCTCATATATAATTCCAAAACCCTGAGGGGCCTTATTATCATGTTCATGAATTTTGGGAAGGCCGCCGGGGAAATCAAATTTCTGATGGTAAATAGGGTGGGAGAAGGGCAACTCAACTAATTCCAGTTCAGGAAAAACCTTTTTCATCTGGTTGCGAATGAATTTGTCCATGCCATAGTTGTCCGATATATGCAGAAATCCACCACCGATAAGATATTTACGCAGGTTCTCCGTTTCCTGCTGGTTGAATACTACATTACCATGACCTGTCATGTGTACAAGCGGGTAATTGAAAATTTCAGGACTGCTGACTTCAACGATCCCTTGTTCGGGGTTAATATTGGTTTTTAAATTATCGTTACAGAATTTGATGAGGTTAGGTAATGAGGTCTCAAGATTAGCGTACCAATCGCCGCCGCCGTTGTATTTTAGCAAAGCTATCTGATAAGATGGC